>JACMIM010000135.1 GCA_014381165.1 Roseiflexaceae bacterium | reverse complement strand
TTGACATAGACATCGCCGAGCTTGGCTAGCTCCTGCGCCATGGTTGGGTCGTTAGCTTCCTCACGCGGGTCGAAGCGCGTGTTTTCCAGCAGCAGCACCTCGCCGGGCCAGAGCGCCAGTGCGGCCTGCTCCGCCTCGCCGCCGACAGTTGATGGCAGCGAGGCCACGGGCTTGCCAAGCAGTTCGGCCAGCCGATCGCCTATGGGCTTCAGCCGCATGGACTCGACGACCTTGTTTTTAGGGCGGCCAAAATGCGACATCAACACCACAGCGGCGTTGTGATCGAGCAGGTACTGGATTGTCGGCAAAGCAGCCCGAATGCGTGTATCGTCGGTAATTGTACCGTCTTCCATGGGCACATTGAAGTCGACGCGCACGAGCGCCCGCTTGCCGTCCCATGCCATATCGCGGATGGTTTGTTTTGCCATGTTCGAAAACTCCTTCGCTGTTCTGCTCCGGTGGTTCTATTGTAGCATAGATGTTTTCAGCAGCTTCGCCGCCAATATAGCAAAAAGAGGCTTGGCGGAGTAGAGTTCCACCAAGCCGCTTATTTGCGTATGTCCTAACGGGGCTACAGGAGAAATCAGCGCAGCACCGTGATGACGGCAATGCCAAAGAGGATTTGCACCAGCACCGAGGCCGCTTGCAGCAGCCGTGCTCCCAGCATCTGCGAGCGGTAGAGCAGCAGGCCAAGCACCATATTGACCAGGCTGAGCAGAAAGGCAGCGAATGGCATGAACAACGCCTCGTGGCGCGGCAGCATTGCTACCACATCGCCGGTGGCGTTGTAGCGCATTTGAATAATGAGGGCGAGGTCGTTATAACGGGCAGCTAGCAGGCCCATCACGAGAAGGTTGATCACAAAGGCCATTAGCAGCAGCCGACGCACGATCGGATCGTGCCAAAAGGCGTATAAGAACATACGCCCCGGCTCGACCGTTGAAGCCAGTGACTTGGCCGCGCCCAGGTTGCGCCGCTGCTCTAAGTCCTGCACGAATGCTTCGGTATCTTTGGGCGAAATGGCATAGAGCGCCGTACTGGTGTGAATGATCAACGCGCGGGTGTTTGGCGCAGTAGCAAAGCGATGCGCCAGCCGGCCGTCGTCCAGGCTGCGCTGGCCGGCGTAGTAGCCAATCGCGTTGAGCGGGTTCCAGCCCTGCGCGGCAGCGCCAAGGCCAATATCCAGATGTAAGATTTGGTCGAGCGGCACGACCGCACGATTACCAAGCCAGTTGATATACAGGCCATTGCGGTCAAGATCATAGCTAAGCGTGAATGCCGCCGCAACCCGATAGGTTAGCGCGCCGGCAAGCACAAGTAACGCCAGAAACAAGATCACACGACCATACAATGCGAGGTCGATCAGCCACTGCTCAGGGGCGACTGCAAATACCGCATAGAGACCTATGCCTGCATAGGCAGCGGCAGCCGAGACCAGGGCCAATAGCGCTGCGCCGAGCCAACGCTGTATAGAAGTGGAGGGGGGCCAGCGTCTCATACAAAAAGGTGTTGTTGCTGATTAGGACGCATGACGCCAAAACCAGCAACAACTCATCCATTCCTTTACGGCGTCGCCGTTACGGTACGAGCGGGGACGGACGTCGCCGTTGTGGCGGTGGTTGCTTCAACGGTGGGCGTTTCCGCCGTGGGCGTTTCTGCCACTGGCGGTTCCAGCGTGGTTGTGTCGGAAACGACCGTTGGCACGCCGCCAAGTGGCGCTGTGGGCAGCGGCACAGCATCGGCCGGTGCTGTCGGCGCGGCCGTGGCGGTGGGGGTTTGCGGTGGGAAGCGGTTCACACCAATTTCAGTGCGTTTTTGCGCAATCCATTGATCGAATGCGTCTGATCGCGCCTGCTGAAGCTGCTGCTCCTTGGTCGGCACAATGCGGCTGTCAAGTTTGATGACATGCCAGCCAAACGGCGTCTGGACGACCTGATCGGCGATCTGCCCTTCCTCGGTTAGCGCGAGTGCCGCCTGCACAAAGGCCGGGTCGATTTGCGCCCCGTCCTGTGTTTTACCCTCTTGATCGAATGGGGCGAGCTGGCCGCCGTTCTCGCGGCTGGTCAGATCGTCGGAGCGATCGCCGGCAACGGTGGCGAAATCGGCCCCGCCCTGAACCTCGGCAAGAATTGCCTCGGCGCTGGCCTTGCGGGCGGCAAAGGCCGCTGTACGATCAGCCTCGCTGGCATCTTCTGCCAGCTCCACCTTGACCAAAATGTGGCTGACCGTCAGGCTCTCCGGATCTGTCGAGAGCGTGAAGCCTTCTTCTGGAACCAGGCCTGCTTGAATCTTCTCGGTCAATACCTGCTGCCGAAACTGCTCGTTCAGCGCACTGCCAAAATCCTCGCGCGAGAGGTTTGGCGTGGTGTCGAGCAACTGCGCGTTGTATGCCTCATACAGCCGGGTCAGCGCCGCATCGACCTGGCCAGGAGCCTGATCGACACCGGGCGTGGGCTGCTGTGTTGCCGTTGGCGCGATCGTGGGTGTCAGCGCTGCGGTGGCAGTCACATCACCAGTTGTCGTCACAGCGGCGGTCGGCGTAATGCTAGCGGTGCCGCTTACCGGGGCGGTGGGCAGCGGAGGAAAGCTCTCATTCAGTGCCGACACCAGGGCCTGGGCGACCTCAGCATCGCTGACCTGAAGGCCTTGCTGAACGGCAGCTTGCGTGATTACCTGGCGATCCGACCATTCGCCAACAGTCGCATCATCGACCGGCGCGGCGCGGATAGCCGGGGCGGCGGCCTCGGCGTTGAGCTGTGGGATGCGCTGGGCAAACTGTGCGCCGAACTGCGAGCCGAAGCGGCCGATCAGATCGAGCGTGCCATACAGTTCGCGCGCAAGTTGGAGGCGGCGCTCCTGGGCGTACTGGCCGCGGTTGAGGCTTGTGCTCGCAACCTGGGCAACCGGACGCGAGGGCAGCCAGACTTGATCATAGAGCAGGCCGCCGATCAGCGCGAGCAGCGCCAGACCAACCGATACACCTGCAGTGATCACAATTCGGCGCTGGCGGCGCTCTTCGCGCTGGCGGCGGGCACTACTGCGGCGGGCAACGACAGCGGCTCGTTGAGCCTCGGCGCTGACGCGCTGTTGTTTCTTTGAAGTATTCGACATAGTGTAGCTAGTACAACAAAGGGCACAGGGAACAACATCCCTATGCCCGTTTAAAAGCGTATCGCTCGAAGCACATAGGCCAGGCGGCGGCACACAGCGTGCCGCCATACGCTAGTCTATCGCGGGTGTTCACTAGCGGGTGTGCGCCGCGATAAACGGCAGCAGCGCTAGGTGGCGCGCACGCTTCACGGCGACCGTCAGGCCGCGCTGATGGCGGGCACAGGTGCCGCTACGGCGGCGAGGAGTAATCTTGCCGCGCTCGGAGATAAAGCGCTGTAGGCGCTTGACATCCTTGTAGTCGGGCGTGCGAATCTTATCGGCGCAGTAGATACACACCTTGCGCCGGGCCACAAACTTGCGGCGGTTGTTGCCGCCGCGCTCGCCGCGCTCGCCACGATCCCCGCGATCGCCGCGATCTCGTCTATCACTCATCGGTCATTTCCTTTGCTGATCAGGCCGCATGCAGGCGAAAAGCTTCGAAGTGCAAGCCACCGTGCCTACGTCCGAACTTCTCTATCACGTATCGCATTCAAAACTGATCGTGTGTTATTCGTCGTCGTCGTTCGTATCATCGGCATCGTCGATGACGGAAGTAGATTCCGATATGCCACTAGCTGCACCAACTACTTGCCCACGCTGATCAACAAGCGTGACGAGGTGGCGAATGACCGCCTCATTCAGCTTCAGTTGGCGCTCAAACTCATTGAGCTGCGTGGTTGGCAAGCTGAGGCGCATGAGCACATAGAAGCCTTCGTTGAATGAGCGGCGGCTAGCCTCGCCCTCGGAGTAGCGCCGGATTGGGTAAGCAAGCTTACGACGGCCCCACGGCGATCCGTTCTCGGACGAGATAACCTCGCCGCCGATGCTGGCGACGGACTGCTGGACGCGGTTGGTGATAGTGGTAACATCCTCTTCGCTAGAGCGAAGCGGCGAGATGATAAACATCAACTCGTAATCACGCTGAAGCTCGCGCATGACCCCTCCTGTGGTGGTGCCTCTCTCGTCTGGACGTGCGGTCGCGCGAATGATCGACACGAACGGAGAGGCAGAAGCATATAAATTTCACAAGCAAGAATTATAACATAGCAGCGGCCTGCGCGCAAATTGCGTGCAGGCCGCTGCTCCATCCGTGGTTTCTTGCAGCTACACCAGAACAGCGTCTTCGACCTGTGGCTGCGTGCCGCGGCCGACACCCCAGTAGACGAAGCCGCGCTTGGCCATCTCGCCCTGATCGTAGAGGTTACGGCCATCGACCACAATTGGGCGGCGCATGTAGCGCTTGAGGCGCTCCCAGTCGAGCTGCTTGAACTCATTCCACTCGGTTACGATCAGCAGCGCGTCAGCTTCTTTGGCGGCGTCGTAGGCGGTGGCGCAGAAGGTCGCGCTGGGCAGCATGTCGTCGGCGTGCTCCATTGATACCGGGTCGTAGGCCTTGACGCGGGCACCCTTGGCCTGGAGTGCCTGGATAATCTCGATCGATGGGGCCTCGCGCATATCGTCGGTATTTGGCTTAAAGGCCAGGCCCAAAACGCCAACAGTTACACCTTCCAGGCTGCCAAGCAGTGTCTCGACCTTGGCGACAAAGCGGGTGCGAGCATCCTGGTTGATATCCATCACTGCCTGAAGCAGCTGCGGGTGGCAGCCGGCGGTAGCGGCCATGTGATGCAGCGCCAGCACATCCTTGGGGAAGCACGAGCCGCCATAGCCAATGCCGGCGTCAAGGAAGTGCGGCCCGATCCGTCGGTCGGCGCCCATACCGCGCGCAACTTCTTTGACATCTGCGCCAAGCTTCTCGCAAATCTGGGCAATTTCGTTGATAAAGGAGATGCGGGTCGCCAGAAACGCATTCGAGGCGTACTTAATCATTTCAGCGGTGCGCAAATCAGTGATAATTACCGACGTGCCCAGCACCTCGTGAAGTGTCGCCACCGACTCAGCCGCCTCGCGGTTCGAACAGCCCAACACGATCCGATCGGGCTTAAAGAAATCGCTAACGGCCGAACCCTCGCGCAGGAACTCCGGATTCGAGACCACCTCGAAGGACAGGTCGACGCGGGCATGTTCGCGGATAATCTCGGCAACCATGTCGCCAGTACCGACTGGCACCGTGCTTTTGTCGATCACAATCACGCTGCCGGAGATAGCCTCGCCGATACTACGAGCAGCGGCGCGCACATACTTTAGATCAGCTGACCCATCATTACCCATGGGCGTGCCGACAGTGATGAACGCGAAATCGGCACCATCTAAGCCAATCGTGTAGCTGTCGGTAAAGGAGAGACGGCCAGCACGAATATTTCGCTCAAGTAATTCCTCTAATCCCGGCTCATAGATCGGCGATTTGCCAGCACGTAGCAGTTCGAGCTTGCGGGGGTCGATATCCACACACGTCACATTGTTGCCAAGGTCGGCGAAGCACACGCCAGTCACCAGACCAACGTAGCCCGTTCCGACGACACAAATATTCCTCAAAATAGCCTCCTGATACATCCATACAAGTACATCATGCTGCGGCTAGCATAGACGGCAAGGATGACAAAATAATGACGAACCATGTCAGGTTCATTCGCGCAGTATACCAAGATTTATCACCAGCGCTTGCCTAGTTTTTGGCCTGCCTAGTGCTCTGACAAGCTCGTTTGAATGGCGTGGCTCGGCGTGATTGTATAGGCAGGCGCTGCTGAAGAATTCTTAATCAGGTTTCAGATAACAAAATCGTCATTTAACCACGTACCTTACGCAAAGTGGGGTTTGGATAGACTTCGTCTCCCCAAAAATCCTCTTTGCGCCACCTGTGTAAGGTGAGTTAATCAGGCAACAGCATGAGCGGCGTATGATGTGATATAGCATCCCTCTTTGAGGTGTAAACATGCGCGTTAGCGCAAAGCGGGGGTTTGGGGGCGCAGCCCCCGAAAAACCCACCTCTCCTTTTTACGACTCCGGCAGGGATGCTATACCACGGCGAGCAGGCGCATGGACTGCCGTACTATTGCAGGCAGCTGTATGTGGATGTTACGATCGGCAGTGAAGCAAACTGCAAAGGAAATACTATCATGAATCTTGCTGGTCAAGTTGCGATTGTAACCGGTGCATCACGCGGGATTGGGCGTGCCATTGCGATCGAACTGGCACAGCAAGGCGCGAAGGTGCTGATCAACTACCAGCGCAATGAAGCGGCGGCACGCGCCACAGTGGATCAGATCGCTAGCGGCGGCGGCGCAGCGCTCGCAGTTGCCGCCGATGTGGCCGACGAGCAGGCGGTGGCGGCGCTGGTCGAGCGCTGCCTGGCACAGTGGGGGCGGCTCGATCTGCTGGTCAATAATGCTGGAATCACCGAGGATGCGCCATTCTTACGCATGAAGGAGGCGCAATGGCGCGCCGTAATCGATACAAACTTGACGGGCGTTTTTCTGTGCTGCCGGGCTGCTATCGCCGTCATGCGCGAACAGAGCTACGGGCGGATCGTCAACATTGGTTCCCTGGCCGGGCTTGCTGGCAATGTCGGCCAGGTCAACTACGCGGCGGCAAAAGCTGGACTGGTGGGCTTTACCCGCGCGCTCGCCCGCGAGGTCGCGCTTGACGGTATCACGGCGAATGTGGTGGCCCCTGGCTATATCGAGACCGAACTCCTTGCCGATTTACCACCAAATCTGCGCAGCTGGGCCACTGCCGCGATCGCGCTCCAACGCTTTGGCAAGCCGGAGGAAGTCGCGCCAGCCGTCGCTTTCCTACTGTCGCCGGCCGCCTCGTACATCACCGGCCAGGTGCTGACGATCGACGGTGGATGGGTGATGCCGTGAGCTTCAGTTGCGCACCCACATGACCATTTCGCCCGCGCTGATCCGTTCGCTTGTACCCCGCTCAAGATCGATAACGTGGATACCGTCCTCGGCAGCAAACGCCAGCCGACGACCATCGGGCGACCACGGGCTATAGCCGTGCTGGTAGGCATCGAAGTACACGTTCAGCTCGGCAAATGCTGCACTCGGCTCGAATGCGCTGAATTCGCGCACCTCGCCACTTGCCACCTGCACAACCTTCCACACCCGCGCGCTGCGGGAGGCGCTGCCACGAGACTGCGCCAAGTAGGCAATCTGGCTGCCATCAGGCGACCAGAAAAAGGCATCGACTCCGTCGTCGGCTGCTGAGAGCAGCCGTGGTGCAGCCGCAGCCTCATCGAGCAGATACAAACCCTGCCAGGTAGTACTGCCGTTTTCTGCAATGCGCTGGAGTACATAGGCCAGCGCATCACTACTGGGCGATCGGACAAGCCGGAGCGCGGCCTGCGGCTCGAAATAGATCGGCTGCGCTCCTGCCCCATCTATGCCCACCCGCACAATCGAGGCACCAAACTCAGCAAAAGTTAGGCGTTCGCCCACACGCGGCGGCTGGGCGACATAGAACATGTTGCTGCCATCGCGCGAGAAAGCCGGGGCCTGGAAAAAGCCAGGGTCTTCCAGAAACGGTGTTGCGGCTCGATCGCCAGGGCGGTAGAGTGCCACACGGCCATTTTGCAGGGTGTGCCCGTCGATATGTAGCACGAGCTGTGCGCTGTCGTCGCTCCAGGCAAAATAAATATTCTGGCCTACGGCAACCGGCACTGGCTGATCGGAGCCATCGGCGGGAACGATCAGCAGCGCCAGCCCCCCAGGGCCAGGTGCAAGAAATAGCACATGCCGACCATCGGGCGACCACGTTAGGTTGAATGGTTCGGCTAGACTGCTTGTGTAGAGATCGATGGAACTGCCGCTGCGCAGATCGTGGGCAACCAGCGACACGCCCTCGCCGCTTGTCGTGACATAGACGACCCTGGTTCCATCCGGTGAAACGGCGGGAAAGCGGAATGACGCTGGCCGGAGCGCAGCACTCAACACCTGGCCATTCGTACCGCTCCCCAAGCGTAGCGTGGACGCATCACTGATCAGCAGGCTCCCCGATGTAGCAGGCGCGCGCAATAGCGCCCAGGCCAGCGCGCCACTTCCAACCAATGCAAGCAGTCCCAACCCAGTGATGATCCCCCATAAAACGCGGCGCAGATGCATACAATTCCCCCTGCGGCAATCGGCGAGCGATATCAAGTAGCTGTATAGCACTGCTACGTCGCAATACATGTTTTGGACGTCTCAGTGCTATAATGCGAAGGATAGACCATCCGCGATTAACACCTGTGCGTAGTATCACAATGTGCTACTCCACTATGTTCATACGCACTATTAGCATCGTGCTATAGCATCCATACCGGGGTTGTCAAAAGAGCAGGGTGTTCTTTCGGGGCTGCGCTCCCAAACCCCCGCTTTGCGATAACGTGCGTTTAGAAATCATTTAGGGTGCTATATCACCTGCTTCGTGAAGGATGTACCGATGCGTGCGATTATTGCTGGTGCCGGTCCTGCTGGCTTCGCCGTTGCGAAATGGTTGACTGATCGTGGCTATGAGGTCGTCCTGCTGGAGAAGCGCGATGTACCAGGCGGCAAGGTCTCGGCCTGGCGTGATGCTGATGGCGACTGGGTCGAAAGTGGCCTGCATGTCTTTTTTGGCGCATACCGCAATCTGCTGTCGTTTCTCGATGAATGCGGTCTCAACGATTGTTTCGACTGGAAGCCGGCCGAGATGGTGTTTGCCTCGCCCGAGCACGGGCGCACCGGCCTGCGCTTCGTGCCGTTTCTGCCGCCGCCGCTGAATGGGCTAGCCGGTGTGGCGGCAACTAAACTGGTTTCCTGGCCAGACAAACTGCGCATGGCGCTTGGGCTGGTTCGACCGATCTTTGGCTCGCACGCCTACCTCGATGCGCAGGACGAGCAAAGTTATGCGGCCTGGCACCTGCGCCACGGCATGGGCGAACGTTCGCTGCACGGTATTATGGATACGATGTCGCTGGCGCTGCAATTCCAGACTGCCGAGAATGTCAGCGCCAAGGTGCCGCTGCTGGCGCTGATGTACTTCGCCCAGGAGCCGGGCGCAGCACGCATGGGCTTGGTCAAAGGTTCGCCGCACGAGCGCATCTGGGAGCCGATGATCGCACTGCTGGAGCAACGCGGGGCCGAGGTGCGCCTGAACGCCCGTGTGCAGGAGATTCGCTACAATCAGCATGATGGGCGGGTTGACGGCTTTTTGCTTGAAGATGGCGAACTGGTGGAGGGCGACCTGTATATTTCGGCCATGCCAGTCCACAGCCTGCGCAAGGTGCTGCCAGATGCGCTCAAGCAGCAGGAGTTCTTCAGCAACTTAAAGCATCTCAAGGGCCAGCCGGTGATCACTGCCCAGCTCTACTTCGACCGCATGGTGACTGATGTCGACAATCTCATTTTCAGCGCTGGCACACGGCTCAGCGTGTATGCCGACATGCCGCGGGTCGCGCCGGATTATAACGACGACACGGGATCGATTATTCAGTTGGTGGTCGCGCCCGCCGCCGACATTATCGCCCTCGACGATGCGGCGCTGCTCGAATTGGTGCTAGAGGAATTCTACAAGCTGCACCCGATCGCCCGCGAGGCGCGGCTGCTCAAGCACACGTTCGTGCGAATCCCCAACTCGGTCTATCAGGCGCGCCCTGGCGTGGACAAATACCGGCCAGACCAGGCGACGCCCGTGCCGAATCTGTTTCTGGCAGGCGATTTCACACAGCAGGAATTCCTGGCCTCGATCGAGGGCGCGATTCGCAGCGCGGGGCGCTGCGTCGATCGGATCGACCGTGCCGCCGCCAATGGCACGATTCAGGAGCGCAGTGCTCCAGCCGAGATGGTGATCTGAGATAACGATTTTTACCACCAAGACACCAAGTTCTTTATGCTTTCGGCCCTGGTGTCTTGGTGATACTATTAGGACTTACGCAATTGGCGACTTCCGCCTGCGGCAGCATGGAACATCTATCTTTCCTTGTTTCGTTGTTTGGTGCAAAGCACCAAACAACGAAACAATGATACGGTATTTCCTTGCCCGCCGCAGCCCAAATGAAAACACTTGGGCAACTGCGTAACTCCTAAATATTTCAGTTCCGAGCCCGCACACACTTCGGCAGAGCAAGATAGGCGACGCATGCAGCCAGATACACTGTTGAACAGTCGTTACCGCATTATTTACACGGTCGACGAACGCCCGAATGGCTTGCTGCTACGTGCCCGCGACGAATCGAGCGGCGCATTGGCGCTGCTTGGCTTGCTCAATAGCGACAATCAGGGCGAGTTGGCGCGGCAGGCCGAACAGATTGCCGCGATTCACCATGAACTGCTGCTGCCGCTGACCGATCACTTCGCGGTTGGCGACCAGTATGTCCTGGTTTGTCGCGATCCAGGTGGGCAAGATTTGGAGCGGGCGCTGCGCTCGCGGGGCGGCGCACTGGCCGAGCAGGAAACGCTGACACAGAGCACCAAGCTGCTTCAGCTGTTCGATCTGCTGCACGACCAGCGGCCAGCTATCCACATCGGGGATTTGTGGCCCAGCGATATTCTGCTGACCGACGCCGGCTGGCGGATCACGCCTTTTAGCTTGGCGCGCAGCGTCAGCAGCGGCCCAACGCCATACCGCGCACCGGAGCTTGCCACTGCCAGCGTCGAGCCATCGAGCCAGACTGATATCTACACCGTCTCGGCACTGCTGTATCAGGCGCTGACCGGTTATCCGCCAGCAACAGCAGAGCAACAGCTGGCGGGTATGCCGCTAGCTGCGCCACGCGCGCTCAACCCGCTGCTTTCGGCGCTAGCCGAACATGCGCTGCTGCGCGGCCTTCAATCCAGAACGGCAAATCGCTACCAGAATCCGCGTGAGCTACGGCTGGCGCTCGAAACCATTCAACTGACAGAGGGCCAGTCGCTGGGCCTGGAGCCAGACATTCGCAATCAGTTCGCTGACCCCGCGCCAGTGCCACAACCAGCCCTGCGCGACGTATTGCTTGACGGCGCGCCCACTCTACAAATTGCGACGCCAGCGCAGTACGTCATCGAAGCCGACCCAGCCACGCCGCCGCGACGTACTGCCATGAGTACCGGCTGCCTGATCGGGCTGGCGATTGGGCTGGCGTTACTGGTTGTGGGCATCGCAATTACCCTGGTTTTCGTGCTCGCCAGCAATGGAACATTCACGCGCCTGTTTCGTGGCCCGACCGCGCTTGCAGCACTCGCACCTGCACAACTTGGCCCCCGTGCGATCACGGCGACAAATGTAGCGGCGATCAAGCGCACTAGCGAAATCACGGGTGAACTGCTTGGGCCAATCAGCTACGCCCCCGATGGCTCGCAGATCGCGCTTGGCCTGAATAACACGATCACCCTGAACGACCGTGAATTGCGCGAGCAGCGTAGGCTTGCGGGCCACCCCGGCAACGTGGTCGCCGTGTCATTCTCGCCAGATGGCAGCATGCTGGCATCGGCGGCACGCGGCGATAACGCCGCCAGGATATGGGACGCCAAGACCGGCGAGCTTCGGCAGACGCTCAGTGGCCATTCTGATTGGCTGCGCTCGGTAGTGTTCTCGCCCGATGGCACGCTGTTAGCGACTGGCTCGACCGACAAGACGATTAAGCTCTGGGACGCGCAGAGCGGCGCATTACTGCGCACATTTGCGGGCCACACCGGCTTTGTTGGCAACCTGGCATTCTCGCCAGATGGGATCAGCCTAGCCTCATCTTCACATGATGGCACCGTGCGCGTGTGGGAACTCCCGGCTGGCACGCTGCGTGCAGGCTTTAGCTACACAAGCCAGCTCAACCCAAACACCAATACACCCTATTCCTCGACTGGCCTGATGTTCTCGCCTGACGGCAAGCGGCTGGCAGTTGGTAGCTTCGACGGCTCAATCGCGCTGCTCGGTGCGAGCGACGGCAAGGTCGAGCGACGGCTGACTGGCCATAGCGACTCGATTGTGCTCCACGGCCTGGCCTTCTCGCCAGATGGGATGACGCTGTACTCTGGCTCCGCCGACGGCACGGTACGCGCCTGGAGTGTCGCCAGCGGCGGCGAGCTTGGTAGATATGCTGGCCACAATTTTACGGTGATCGGCATCGCGCTTTCGCCGGACGGCACGCAGCTCGCATCGGTCAGCAGTGAGGAAGGCAACCTGACGATCTGGAACGCGGCGACACGCGAGGCTGTTCAGGTGCTCCGCTCGGGGCAGGGGTTAATCACCAGCCTGTCGTATTCGCCTGATGGACAAGCATTGAGCATTACCGGCTACACCGGGGCGCTGAAGCTCAAGCGGGCCGATGGCCGACAGCCCGCGATCAGCCCACCAGGTAGCTCGATACTGACTGCGCTGCTGCAAAACGGCGCGATCGTCGCGGTGAGCGACGCCGACGAGGTACGCCTGCTGCGCACCAGCGCCGCCGCGGCTGGCATCGCGCTGCCTGGATTAGCGGGCCGACCATCGGCCTTGGCGAGTTCGCGCAGCGGGGGCATGGTTGCTGTGGGCAGCGACCAGGGAATGGTGTCCGTGTGGGATGCCAGCGGGCAGCCGCGCCAGACGCTGTTGAGCGAACTCCCGCTGGTTACACGGCTGGCAATCAGCGACGACGAGCGCTTGATTGCGCTAGGTGGGCCAAGCGCCGCGCCACAGATCGAGGTGTGGGACATTGCCGCAGGCAAGCTGCTGCAAACACTGCGTGGCCCACGCGCAGGACTGACCGGGCTGGGATTTCGGCCAGGCAGCGATCGGCTGGTTGCGACCGACGTGGCGGGTAGATTGTTTGTCTGGACTGCGCCGACTGGCGATCTGTTTCAGGCATTGACCGCCGACAAGCAAAGTGCTCGCTACACCGCCCTAGCCTTTTCGCCCGACGGCAGCCTGATGCTGCTTGGCACCTTCAGCGGCATGCTGATCGCCTGGAATGCCGACGATATCAGCGAGATCGCCCGCGTAGATGTCGCGGTAGCTCCGGTTGTGGCGTTGGCGATCTCACCAAATGGCGAGCAGATCGCCGCAAGCGTGCGCAACGAGGCGGCCTCGGTGTTTACATTTGAGCTTGCGAAGTAGACCTACAAACAAAGGAATTCTCGTGTCCAAGCATATTATTATCATCGGCGCGGGGCCGGGTGGCATGGCCACTGCCATGCGGCTGGCCGCAAAGGGCTACGCTGTCGACATGTACGAGGCTGCCGACCGTGTGGGTGGGCGCATGCGCGGCTTCTCACAGGGTGCATATGATTTCGATACCGGCCCGTCGATTCTCCAGGTGCCGCGCGTGTATGAAGATCTGTTCGCCGAATGTGGCTTGAAGTTTAGTGATTATGTCACGCTGAAACAGGTGCTGCCGAATACACGCATCAAG
>JACMIM010000134.1 GCA_014381165.1 Roseiflexaceae bacterium | reverse complement strand
CGGCCAGCAGTGCCAGCGCGACCTGCGCGTGTTCAGCAGAAACCACCGCCAGCACAGCCGCCTCGCCACGGTGGAGTGTTTGGCCAAGCTCGCGTAGAAATGCATCCGAAAAGCCGGTATCGTGCTCCGCCGCCTGTTCCTGGCCGAGCGCCATGCCAATTGGGCCACCCTGCGCTGGCCCGAGCGGCCCGCCGACAAGTGTGTTCGCAAAGCCAAGCAGCCAGCCCGAAACGGCTCCAACTGTCGGCACCTGCGCGGCATCCTGTGCCTCGGCAGTTTCGTGAATCGCCAACGCACCTGTTGCGTCGCGTGTGAGCAACGCGATATTTTCATCCACCAGGTCGGGGATACGTTGCGGCAACGCCTGGGCCGCCGCCTGTGCGCGCGCCGCTGAATCGGCCCCACTCCACGTACATGCGATCAACTGCTCGTGCTGCATTATGTCTTCTCCGTGTTGACGATCATCTGCGCACCAGCGGCACATACACCCGGCTGCCAAGGCTAGCTTGTGGCCGTGCCGCCTGCGCTGGGCCGTATGTGCGTACATTGCCGCTGGTTTCCGTTTCCTGAAGCCAGTAGTAGTACGTGCTGCCCGGCTGCACAGATCCGTCCAGCCACTGATACTCCGCGCCAGCTGTCGGGCCGCCCCGTGCGACAATCTCCTGCGTGGTCAGGCGGCTTGCGTTAGCGATATTCTGGTCGCTGCTGCGCAGAATGTGGAAAAAGGCGCTGTCGCGCTCGGCCGCCGTCGTCCAGCGCAGATTGGTACCCTGCGCCCCTGCTTGAGCAGTGAAGCTGGTGAGCTGGATGGCCAACGGACCAACGATCTGCAATGGCACGAACAGTTCGTTACTTGGGTAGTACGTCCACTCGTCCAAGCCTTTTTTGTCGCCAAAGCCGCCGTCGCTTGCGCAAACGCTGAAATCGGTGTTGCCGCCCCTGGCAAAGCCGTAGCGCCGATCCGGCCCGGCTGAGTCATAGGCGTCGTCAGTCGGCGAGAACAGCACCGGCGGTGGGTTGCCAGTGCTGTTCTCGCACAGCGAACCATTCACCGCCGTGCCAACCAGGACGCCAGCGTTGGTGCGGTAGCCGCGATCGTCATAGAACGCGCCGGTACAGCGCCGGTTGCCGTCAGGATGAACGAAGGCATAGCAATCGGCTCCCGGCGGGTTGAGCATTTCGATGGTCGGCCCGCCGTTGATGCTATTCTCCACGTCGAGTGACGGGAAGTGGACTTCGCCACCGTGAATTTCCATGCGCGCCCGATACACATCGCTAATCGGGAAGTTGAAGCCCTGCGCGTCCTTGCCATCCCAAACAATGCTGACCAGGCCAGGCTGTTGTGCTGTGCCGCGTAGCACGCGGTTGCGGAGGTTAGTTGGGTCGAAATCGACACCGTCGCGGCTGACCACAAGCTCATACACACCGCTGATCGTGGTGGTAAAGCTGAACGTCCCGCCCTGGCCCTCGATCGTGGTATCGCCGCCGAGTGGGCTTTCAAAAGCGAACTGCTCGATACGCGGGACATCAGGTACAAGCGGAATGCCCAGCGAGGCCAATGTTTCGTCGGCGGGTGGCGAGAAAAACATCGGGAACTCAGGATCGGCCAGGGTCGCGCCGCCCTGGAGTTGCATCAACTGGTTCTGATCCTGGTTGGCCAGGGTGGGAACGGCCAACACATTTCGATAGAGCGGCGCATCGCCATCCAAAAACCCACGGCTGTTTGCATACGAAACCCAACCGTATGGGTCGCTGCCATTGCTGGTCACGCGGTAGCGAAAGCCGTCGCTCGTAACCACGTACATCGAGCTATTGACCGGTCGCCCATTAGCGCCGGTGTTGGCCGTCAGGTAATAGGTATACAAGCGGCCCGCCTGATCAGTTGCACGGTCAGCGAGTTGGCCGCGCACTGAAACGTCCCAGGCTGTAATACTGGTGCGCTGGCGCGAGTCGAAGTTTTGTGTGTCCTCGCCAATCTGGCCGGTAATATCCGGTTCGACATCGCTATTGTCACCGCGCGGCCCGTAAAAGACCACCGAGTAGGTTCCAGCTGTCGGGACACGGTAGAAACACGGCAGATAGGCATTTGGGGCAGCCCGCCCCGGCGTCAGTGGTGTGGTGTTAATAATCGTGTCTGGGCCGGCCAATTCCTGGGTGCGGCTGCTGATCCGGCCCTGTTGAGCATTGCCGGTCTGCACGCGCTGCTGGAGGCAGCTGAACGAGGGGCTTGCCGGAATGGTTTCGCGGCCCACCGCGCCGGAAACGGCATTATTTGGCGCATAGATCAGGACATCGCCGCGTGAGGCAGGGTCGCTGCCGCTCTGTGGCGCGGCGACCGCGCTCGATGCCGTCAAGATATACTCACCCTCGCGTGCATACACTCGCAATAATGTACGTCGAAAAAGCAGTGGCCCATATTTAGAGCTGCGCCACTCGATGTTTGCGCGTGCGCCATTGCCCTCGGAAAGCGCCGGAAAAACTGAAAAACTGCCCTCGGCCTGCGCAGCCTGCGGCGGGATAATCGCCAGCCCCGCCAGCGCTATGCACAAGACCAAGCTAGCCAAAGAAGATACACGAATTAGGGCCGAACGGTGATTACTCATACACGCCTCCGTAGTCGCAGCAGGTGCTCGCACGGCTGTCCAAGAGCACGGAGGGGAGAAAGGGAGTAG
Source organism: Roseiflexaceae bacterium (assembly GCA_014381165.1). Classification (GTDB taxonomy): domain Bacteria; phylum Chloroflexota; class Chloroflexia; order Chloroflexales; family Roseiflexaceae; genus JACMIM01. Next base: position 499 of record JACMIM010000134.1, on the reverse strand, counting down.
TGGAAGGATGTGGCTCCGCACTGGCAGCATTGCCGAGCGCGCATTTCATATGCTACACTGTAATGAACGAATCTGCTGGCAACTTTCGTTGATTGCTCATGCCATGCTTTTTTCAATAGTATGAACTGCTCAACAGCCCAGCGACTGATGGATCAGGGCATTACGCCTGGCAGCGCAACACTCGCCCGATCTGAACTTGGCTTTCACCTGGCCGGGTGTATCGCCTGTCGCACTCACTATCAGCATCTTCAAGCTGCTATGCTCGGGGGGTTGTTGGCTATGCCAGTGATCCCAACCCCCGCGCACGCACATCCAGCAGCGTTAGTTATACAAGCACGTCGTAGGCCAGCAGCAGGGTCGCCAAAGCGCTGGGTTCTTGGATTCGGCAGTTTAGCAGTCACGCTTGTACTACTGCTTGTCGTTTTTCCCAGTGCGCTGGCCTTGCTGCGTATTGGCCAGAATGTTCAGTCCTACCAGATCGTCGCTACAGCCGCGCCCT
>JACMIM010000133.1 GCA_014381165.1 Roseiflexaceae bacterium | reverse complement strand
GCTGCTGCGGCTGGTGCTGCGGTTGCGGCTACGGCGGCGGCGGGCGCTGCGGTTGCGCTGGTTGCACCGGTTGAGGTGGGCTGTCCACCACACGCTGCGAGCGTCGGAACCAGCACGGCCAGGGCGGTGATTACCTGCAGGGTCGATCGATTCCAGCGAGTCATCTGAACACTCCTTGTGAGACATCTGTGCGCGATTGCCGAACGAGATCGGCGAGGCGTGATCAACTCACACCCCAATATCCGTCGCCTGTGTACAGGCCGAATACCCGGTGGAAGCAGCGCCCTGCACTAAAGCAGGGCTTTGGGGCCGCAGGCCCATACACATCAAGTTAGGCCGCTTGGCGGGGGCACGGGGGCGAAGGCCCCCAAAAATACTTCTTTTTGTTTGTTTTTTGGCGGCAAAGCCGCCAAAAAACAAACAAAAAAGCAACGGTTTGGAGCGAAGCCCCAAGAAATATCAGTACCTTGATGCGTATAGGCCGCAGGCCCCAAGAATTCCTTTGTCAAACGATTAGATGATCTTCTTGCGGAGGTAGTCGCTGATGCGGTCGATCAGGGCAACCATCAGGATGATCCAGATCAGCGCGCCCATCAGATCGCGGTACTGGAACAAGCTAATATACTTGCTCAGAATAAAGCCGACGCCGCCGGCCCCAACCAGGCCCAGGATGGTCGCCGAGCGAACATTGTGCTCGAATAGTAGCAATGAGTAGGAGGCGACCAGCGGCAGCGCCTGCGGAATCACACCATAGCGAAAGCTTTGCAGCCGGTTCGCGCCCGTCGCGCGCATGGCTTGCACCTGCCGTGGGTCGATCGCCTCGATCGCCTCGGCGTACAGCTTTCCTGTCGATCCAATCGAGCCAATTGCCAGCGCCAACACGCCGCCGAATGGCCCGAGGCCAACTGCGGCGACAAAGATCAGGGCGAAGATGATATCGGGCACCGCTCGGTTGACGTTCAAGAGCATGCGCGTGGTGCTATACACCAGCGGGTGCGGCGCAGTATTGCGCGCTGCCAGCAGGCCAAACGGTGCCGACAGGACAATTGCCAGCAGCGTGCCGATCATGGCCATCTGAATGGTTTCGATCACGTATGGGAAAATGCTGGGGTAGGTCAGGTCGATACTCGTGCCAAGCCAGCCCTGGAACACAGCAGGCACCGCCCAAGCGCGTGTAATCGGGTCGAAGCGCGGCGGAAACAGCCGGCTGATGAAGTCGGCGATATTCGGCAGCCCCTCGACCAGTGCGCTGGGGCTGGCGTTCGTGCCTTCCAGGCCCCAGCCGATCAGCAGCAACAGCGCCACGAGCGTCAGGATCGCGCGCAGGCTGAGCCGGGGCATGGGGCGGTAGAGCCGCTCGCGAAATTCTTCGCGCGAGAGCACGCGCGCGGCTGGTTGTGTTGTCGTTACCTTCGAGGCCATTGGTGACTCCGCCGTGAATGAGCGTTTGAATACCTAACAATTGGTCGTCGGCACCCTCGGAGCCGCTATGCATGCACGGGTTCTCCGGCTGATGCTGTGCTGGCTTGCCGATCGAAGCGGTACACTTGGTTCAAGACCTGGTCATTCAGCTGGCTTGGCACGCCGTCGAAGACAACCTGCCCCTGCGCGATTCCGATGATCCGGTCGGCAAACTCGGTTGCCAGCGAAACTTGGTGGATGTTGATGATCGTGAGCACTTGGTCCTCGCGTGCGACCCGCGCCAAATCAGCCATCACTTGCACCGAAAGCTCGGGGTCGAGGCTGGCGACTGGCTCATCGGCCAGTACAACCTTTGGTTCCTGCGAGATCGCCCGCGCGATCGCGATGCGCTGCTTTTCACCGCCAGAAAGCATATCGGCGCGCTGGTGGGCACGATCGAGCAGCCCAACCCGCTCAAGGCTGCGCACGGCAACTTCGCGGTGCCTGCGGCTGAAATAGCCAAACAGGCTCTGCGCGCCCTGGTTGTAGCCAAGCCGTCCGGCCAGCACATTCGTGATAACTGGCAGGCGATCGATTAAGTTATATTCTTGCCAGATAAAGCCGATGTGGCAGCGCGCATTGCGCAGTCCGGCCTCGTCGAGCTGTGTGATATCCTCGCCGTCAAGCGTGATTGTGCCCGATGATGGACGCTGCAAGCCGTTGATGCAGCGCAGCAGGGTGGACTTCCCCGCGCCGGAGCGCCCGATAATTGCGATGATCTCGCCCTTTTCGGCGCTGAGGCTGATCGACTTCAGGGCTTCAAGCCCATTAGGATAGACGACGCGCAGATCACGGATGTCGAGCAGACTCATATGGCCCCATCTTTCGGCATGCACGACAGCGCAGAGCGGGGGTGAGGGGCGCAGCCACCGAGAAAACCCGCCGCTTTTTATTGATTTCTCAACGCGCGTGAGCGCAGAGCGGGGGTTAGGGGCGCAGCCCCCGAGAAACCCCCCCCGCT
>JACMIM010000132.1 GCA_014381165.1 Roseiflexaceae bacterium | reverse complement strand
TCGGCAGTGGCTTTGTGGTGTACCCTGGCCGTATGATTGGCTCGAACACGACTTTGGTGTATAGTGATCCACATACGGTGATTGCGCGTGATGTGAATGTGCTGCCGTTTGACGCGGACTCCGGTTCGGAAAGCGAACCGGAGCAAGCGGTTTACAAATACCCCGAGCGGTACTTTCCCAATGCCGAGGACGACCGCGCGGTGCGTCACGAAAGTCATGTGCAGCCGCTCGATGCCGATTTTTCGAAGCTGTTTGGTCTCCACTAGTAGCTTAATGGGCTTGTGAGGAGGTTCTGGTGAGTAAAGAGAAACTACTTGTCGTCGAGGATGCGCCCGATATTTCGAGCCTGCTGAAAATTTACTTTACCTCACAGGGCTACGAGGTGATGACCGCCATGCGCGGCCAGGTGGCACTGGAGATCTGCCGGAAGACCCCGCCCAACCTGGCGCTGCTTGATGTCAATCTGCCCGACATGGAAGGGTATGATATCGGTAAAGCCTTGCGCGCCAGCGCCCGCACGCGCCACATCCCAATCATCTTCCTAACAGCGCGTGGCGAGAAGCAAGACCGGCTGAAAGGCCTTGGCGAGGTGCAGGCTGAGTACTACCTGGTCAAGCCATTCGACATCGAGGAAGTGCATACAATCGTCAAGGGCGCGCTTGAGCGAGCGCGCCAGCGTAACCTGGCCCACCCTGTGACCAATCTGCCGACCGCCGAGCTGATCAATGAGCAGTATCGTGCGCTGATCTCCTCGACTGGCTGGGCCATGGCGCAAGTACACATCAACGGCTTTGAAACATTTATCCATGCTTATGGTGCAGTCGTTGGCGAGGATGTGCTGCGCTTCACGGCGCTGCTGGCCAGCGAGGTCGTTAACGAGCTTGGCACGAGCGACGATTTCATTGGCCAGATGGTGGTCGGCCCGGACTTTGTAGTGACTTCTACGCGCGATAGTCTCAAGCTGATCTCGGAGAAGCTGGTTAGCCGCTTCGATGCTGAAGTGGGGCTACACTACAACTATAAGGATCGCCGCAACGGCTATATCACGGTAAACGACGACGCGGGGTTGCTCAAGCAAGTGCCGCTCATGTCGCTCTCGATTGGTGTGCTGACGAGCGAGGACGGCCCCTTCTATGATATTCGCGAGTTGAGCGAAACCGCAGAGGACGCCCGCCAGAAGGCGCAGAGCGAGGCGCGCGAGCTTGGCCGCAAAAGCCATGTGAGCTACGGCAGATCTTAGCGTGGGTTGCGTCAATCGAACCACGCAGCAAACAAGATACAATACGCACTACACAATAAGCAGTACGACGCACAACACATGGATACGACGATACTTGCGCCGGTGGATTCGGCTTGGGAGCTTCTGGCCGACCTCGCGGCCCGTGGGAATATAGGCGCAGTTCTTCATGACTCCGAGGCACTTGCACGGAGCATTGTTGATCGCGTGCATCTTCACCTCCAATGCCCGTGGGCTATGCTTCTGCTCACTGAAACCGAATATACCGCCGTCGCAGGCCTTGAAATGACCGCCGAAATGCGGCAAGCCGTGCTGACTGGTAATGCGTACCTCGCACCGCAAAGCCGTGAGATACCATTAACGCTCGACCGCGAGGTTGTTGGTTACCTCTGGATCGGTCTAGCGGCGCAAATCGAGCCGTTGCTTACGCCAGGCTTTGTCGAGGCGCTGCGCAGCCAGATTGAACTGTTGGTTTCCATCCAGCGGCGTGACAGCGTGCGCCAAGCAGCGCAAGCCGATGCTGCCCGCGAGCTGTTTATCATCGGCGAGAATGGTAAAATCCTTTCCTCCGGCTTGAACTTTGAGACCATGCTGGCCCGCATCGCTGAGAACGTTGGTCTTGCCCTGCGCGTCGACCGTTGTATGATCCATCTGCGCGATGCTACAACGCCTACTGTGCTGTATGAGGTAGCATCATATGCTGCCGACGAGCGCGATGAAGTGGCAATGCCGCGCTACACGGTCAATGGCCAGGGGCCGCTAGCTGTGCTGCTGGCAAGCAGCGAGGCTCAGATTATTGATGGCGGTGAGGCGGCGCAACCTGGTGACTTTGGCTTTCGCAGCGCCCTACTGCTTCCGCTCAAGGCCCGCGCTCAGGTGCTGGGGTTGTTGGCGGTCGGCTACACGAGCCGGAGCTACAGCTTCTCCCGCAGCGAGCATAACCTCGCTCAAACTCTCACCGATCAGGTTGCGGCAGTGGTCGCGAGCGCACAGGCCTACGAAGCTGAACAGCGCCGCAGCAAAGAGATGGCGGCGCTCCAGGATTTGAGCCAGCGCCTAGGCGCGGAACAGCCACTCGACGAGACGCTGCACGCGATCCTTCGTGGTGTACGCGGCTTTGTGCCCTTCAGCGGAGCGCAGGTCAGCCTGTACAACGAGGAAGAGCGGCGGCTGATTCCAGCATTGCGTATTGGCGTGCAAAGCGAAATTAGCCCAACCAGCGCGGCTGCATCTGTAGGCGATGGGCTGGCCGATTGGCTCGGACGCTACCGGCGGGCACTGCGCCTCGCTTCGTTCGAGCAGGCACCCGTGAGGTTGACACCGCTCTGGCTGGCAAACCGTGTTGCTCCTGCCAGCTACCTGGGCATGCCGCTGCTGGTCGGCGATCAGCTTGTTGGTGCGATTGAGCTGTATGGCGATCGGCCAAACGGGTTCAGCGCCGAGCATGAGCAGTTGCTCCAGTTGGTGGCCGGTCAGGCAGCTCAGGCAGTGGCTAACGCGCGTCAGTTCGCGCGAACCGACGCACATCTGCGCAGCCGTGTTCAGCAGTTGACGGCCTTGCAGCGGATCAGCCGCCAACTTACTGCCACGCTTTCACTTGATCTGATCTTTAGTTTTGCGTTGGAGGAGGCCATTCACGCCACGCCGGCGAGCCAGGCGTTTATCGCATTGCGCTCAAGCGAGGGCGAGGGCCTGCGGGTGATCGATGCTGATAATGCGAACCTAATCGCAACAGTCGCTTTGTCTGATACTGGCACGGAAGCCTCGTTTAGTGTGCTGGCGGTGGCTGGCTATGCTGCCGACGATCAAACGCTGGTTGGCCAGCGGCTGGAGCTTACGGGCACTGCCGCCGGTGCTGCTATCACGAGCGGCGAACCACAGCTGATCGAGGAACTCGACACCGACGACCGGCTGAATCGCACCGGTGTTGATGTCGCGGCGGTACTCGCCATGCCGATCTACTATGAGAACCAAACAGTCGGCGTGGTGAATCTGCATAGTTCACTACCACGCGCCTTCGACCACGATACGATGGAGTTCGTGCGCGCACTTACCGATAGTGTTTCGCTGGCGCTTGGCAATGCTTTGCGCTACGAAGAGCAGCAGCGCCAGCGCACGCTGCTCCAGCAGCGTGCCAGCATGCTCAAGCAGGTGCTTGATATTGGGCACGCACTGCGGGCCGACCGTTCGCTCGAAGAGGTGCTTGAGCAGATCGCCTTCAGTATCATCGATGCCGGTGGCTTTCGCCGCGCCCTCTTCAATGTTGCCGACGCCGATGATGCCGAGACACTGCGCGTTTCCACCGGTGCTGGCCTGGCACTAAGCGAATTAGAACGCATGCGCGGCCAGCCCTGGCCAAGCGGCCTGGTCGAGCGTGTGCTTGACAAGCAGTTCCGTGTGGGGCGCTGTTTCTTTGTACCAGAAGATGCTGCTTTATTGCTCGATGATGGGCTGTCGCTCGATGCCATCACTTCGCAAACCGATATAATATTGACCGGCTCAGAGGATTGGCACGCGGGCGATAGTTTGTTTGTGCCCCTGTACAGCACCGATGCGCGCTTGCTTGGCGTGCTCTCGGTCGACGAGCCATATAACCATCTGCGGCCCACTACGCGCACGCTTGAGGTGCTAGAAGTCCTGGCTGCCCAAGCCGCCATGGCGATCGAAAACTCGAACCTACTACGCGAGGCCCGCGCGCAGACTGACCAGATGCGCGCGCTCTATCAGGTTGGCGCGGCAGCAGTTTCGACCTTTAGTCTAGCCGAACTGCTTGGGCGTGTGTACGCCGAGATCGTGGCCTACATGGGTCCACTCGATTACTTCCGCGTCGTGTCGTTCGATCAGCCACGGGCGACGCTGCGCTTTGAGTTGTGTAAAATCGCTGGCGAGACGGTCGCTGCGGACACCGGACGGGTTGCGCCGAAGGGCGGGCTTGACGGACGTGTGATCGATGCCGATCAAACGCTGGTGGTTGGTGATCTTGCGAACGATACGCTGGCACAGTCGCTGGGTGAGGCGGCGAATATGCGCGCCTGGGTGGGTGTGCCGCTGCGCAGCCAGAGCAAAGTGATCGGCGTGCTTTCGGTGCAGAGCCAGCAGCCGCATGCGTTTGCCGAGCGCCACATCCGCTTTCTTGAATCGCTGGCGAACCAGTTGGCGATCGCCCTGGAGAACACACGGCTGTTCGAGGAGCGCGAACATCGCATTGCCGAGCTTGGTGTGATCAGCGATATTGGGCGCATCACCAGCACCACGCTGGATCTGACAGCGATGTTCTCACAGGTATTTGTGCGGCTTCAATCGTTCCTGACCATCGATGCCGGTTATATTTTTGCCTATGATGCGCGCAGCAACCTGACTGTGATGGCGCTAGAGGTTGACGAGGGCGAGCGCACGGTTGTCGTCGAGCCGCGCCCAGTTTCGCGCGGCGGCCTGACCGAACGCATTCTGCAAACGCGCCAGCCGCTGCTGTTCCATAACCTCGCACAGGAGCGAACGCCAAGTGGTGTCGTGCCGCTGGCCTTTGGCTCGGTCACGCGCAGGTCTGCATCCTGGCTGGGCGTACCACTGATGGGCACGGACGCGGAAATTGTGGGTGTGATGAGCATCCAGAGCTATACTGCTAGCCTGTACAGCGAACGCGAGATGACCTTTCTGACGGCGGTAGCGCACCAACTCGCGCTTGGCGTGCAGAACGCACGGCTGTTCTCGCAGACCGAGCGCCACGCCGAGACGCTGGGCAGTAAGGTCGGCGAGCTTTCGACACTGTTGGAGGCCGCGCGCGTGTTGAGTTCGTCGCTGAAGCCCGACGAGGTGCTTAACCGGCTGATGGATGTCGTCGGCAGCCATCTCCATGTTTCTACAGTCGGCCTGTGGAAAATCGCGCCTGACCAGACGCTGCGGCCGGCGGCGCTGCTTGGCATTCCGCAGGACATTGCCGCCCAGATGACTGTGCCAGTCGGACAAGGCTTGACGGGGCGGGTCGCCGCGATGGGCAGTCCGCTGGTGGTGATGGATGTTGAGCAGGATGGCAGTTCACTGTACCCTGATTTCAACCGAGCGCGCAGCTTGACATCATTTATGGGCGTGCCAGTCAGCTACCGCGGAGAGATTATTGGTGTGTTGAGTGTGATGACCACACAAGCACGTCAGTTCAACGCCGATGAGCAGGCCCTGCTCGCCGGAATGGCCGATCAAGCGGCGATTGCACTGGAGAATGCTCGCCTGTTCCAGGAGCGCGACCGGCGAATTGCCGAGCTGACCTCGTTCAACAGCATCAGCAGCCAGATCAATGCCACGCTCGATCTGGACACGTTGTTGGCGATTTTGCACACTGAGATCAGCCGCGTGCTGGAAAGCTCGGCGTCATTCATCGCGCTGTATGATGCGAGCAGCAAGCAGATTTCTTACCCGATCTTCTGGGATGGTGGCAAGCCTTCGCCCGAGACAGGCGAGGTGAGCACGCTCGATGCGCCCTCGCTTTCGCGCCGCGTGATCAATGAGCGCCGCCCGGTACTCTTGCACACACGCGCCGAGATGCACCGCTATATGCAGGAGGCCGGGTATAGCGACGATGTAAATTCGCCGATTGCTTCGTGGTTGAGTGTGCCGATGATCGAGGACGACGAGGTGTTTGGCATTCTCAATGTGCAAAGCACGCAGCCAAACGCCTTCGATGGCGATGACGAACGCTTTCTGATTACCGTTGCAGGTTTGGCTGGTACAGCAATCGCCCGCGCCCATCTATTTGCCGAGCGCGGGCGGCGGCTGAATGAGATCAGTGTGTTGCAGGAGATCGGCAGCGCGATCACCTCAACGCTGGATCTTCAGGGTGTGCTTGAGGGCTTGCATAGCCAGCTTGGCCGCGTGATCGATGTGTCGACATCGTTCATTGGCCTGTATGATGCGCGAACACGCATTCTGACCTATCCGGTCGCCTTCGATTTAGGCCAACCAGCTTTGTTGACCCCGGCACTGACAGATGGTGGCATCAATCACTACGTGATCAACCAACGTCGGCCGCTGCTGCTTGGTACTAACGCAGAAGCAGACCAGTATCGGTCGGGCAGCCTATTCGACGGGCGGGTTGGGCCAGAGGATAAACTCGAGCAGTCATATCTGGTTGTGCCTATTATCTCGGGCGAGGCCGTGCTAGGTGTGATCAACATCCAGAGCTACGAGCATCACGCCTTCGACAAGCAGGATCTGCGCTTTGTGACGGCGGTTGCTAGCCAGGCCTCGGTCGCAATTACCAATGCTCGCTTGTTCCAGGAGCGCGGGCGGCGCATCGAGGAGCTTTCGACCTTCAACGATATTGGTCAGCAACTCAGCGCGGTGCCAAAACTGAATGAATTGCTTGACCTGATCTACCGCCAGACCAGCCGTTTGCTCGACACGACTAACTTTTATATTGGCATCTACGACGAGCACACCGACATCATTCGTTTTCCGCTGTACTACGAGTCCGGCACGCTTGTCGCTATGCCACCAGTAGATGCGCCGACCAGCCTTTCGCATCATGTTGTCCGGACACGCGCGCCGTTTCTTTTGCAGAATAGCGATCAGACGGCGCGGCTACGCGATTTAGGTATCACGCCGATCGGGCAAATGTCGCAATCGTGGCTTGGCGTGCCGATGCTGGCCAACCAGCAGGTGATCGGCCTGATTGGTATCCAGGATTACACGCGCGACGACGCATACAGCGATGACGATGTGCGCCTGCTCTCGACCCTTTCATCTTGGGGTGCAGTAGCGCTGGCAAATGCCAATCTGTTTGCGCAGCAGGATCAGAGCTTGCAAGAGCTGGGTATTTTGTATGATACCAGCATGCAACTGGCTGGCACGCTCGATGCAACCGAGATTCAGCGGCAGGTGGTGCTGAACGCCCAGGAGTTGCTCCAGGTGCAGGTCGGCGCGCTGATTTTGTTTGGCGACAAACAGCAAGTGGCCCAGCATTTCGTGTATGATCAGGAGTTGCTCGATCAATCGGCCTATGCTGCTGCAGCGCCTTCAGACGCCATGCTGAAGCGCTTGATTGGGCGCGACAAACCGATTATTTTGCGCGATGCTGACGATCTTGCGCAAAGTGGGCTTGCCGCTGAGCTTGGCCTGCGCACGCTGGTGGGTGATCTGATCGGCCCGCGCGACGCGCCACTAGGCCTGCTATGGCTTGGCGAGCGGCAGCCGCGCGATTGGCAGAGCCGCGAACTCTCAATGGTTTCGCTGCTGGCCACGCTTTCCAGCCAGGGCCTGAAGAGCGCCGCGCTGTTTGTGCGCGAGCAGCAGCGCCGCGAGGTGGCCGATACACTGCGCGACCTGGCCGAGCGACTAACTGGCAAGCTGGAGCTGCGCGAAGTCTATGACCTGATTCTGACGCAGCTGGCACGAGTGGTGCAATACGATTCGGTTTCGCTGATGCTGCGCGAGGGCGAGAGCGACATTGTGCGGGTAGTTGCCACACGCGGTTTTCCCGAGAACGAGCGCGCCGATGTCGAGCGGTTGAGCTTTAATGTGAGGACGAATCCTAACCTGGGCGTGATCGCCCAAAGCCGACGCCCGCTGTTAATCGACGATGCTCAAGCATCGGGCGGCTTTGAACAGGTCGCCGGTATTTCAAATATTCGGGCTTGGCTTGGTGCGCCAATTCTGCTTGGCGATGAGCTGATCGGTGTGTTGACGGTCGATAATGCTCAGGTTGGCGCGTATGATCAGGAGGACGCGCAAGTCACCTTCGCGCTGGCCAGTCAGGCGGCTCAGGCGATCCGCACCGCCCGCCTGTTTGAGGAGAAGCAGCGCTTCAATACCGAACTGGAGCAGCGGGTTATCGAGCGTACTGCCGAGTTGGCAGAATTGAACACGCAGCTTGCCGACGAAAAGGAGCGCCTGCAGGCTGTGCATGCGGTGACGGTCGAGCTGACAGCCAGCTTAGAGCTTGGCGAGACACTGCGCAAGACATTGCAACTGGCAGCTAAAAACCTTGGCGTGCGGCGTGGCTCGATTATGCTGTATGACGAGCAGCAGCGTCAATTGGTTTGCCGGGCGGTGCTGGGCGAAGATGGCAACGTGCATGAAGAACATATCACGATCAAGTTCGAGCAAGGCATTGGTCTAGCTGGCTGGGTGCGCGAGCATCAGCAGGGCATTTTGATCGGCGATGTGCGCAAAGATCGGCGCTGGGTGCAGGCACCAGGCCGCGCCTCGGATGTGCGCTCGGTGATTGCAGTGCCACTACGCACACAGGATGTCGGCACGCTTGGTGTGCTGATCCTGACCAGCCCCAGCCTAAACTACTTCAGCAAAGCGCAGGAGCAACTGCTGACGACAATTGCCAACGAGGTTGCGATTGTCATTCATAATGCCGAGCTATACTCGTTGGTCAACGATATTGCCACCAAGCTAGCAGTTTCAGTGCAAGAGAAAACCGAGGAATCTACCAAGAACCAGGCGATTCTGCGCAGCCTGGGTGAGGGTGTGGTGGTGTTGGACGAATTCGGCAAAGTGATTCTGGTCAATTCGGCGGCCGAAACAATCCTGGGGATTGCGGAGCTGAACATTCTTGGCCAGCCGCTATCTGATCTGCCTTCGTTTAGTGCCGATGCGGACGATCTCGAGCGGCTTACGCATATCTACACCGCGTTGAATGGTGGCTTGCGCTCCATGGACGCACAGGGGCGTAGCCAGCAGCAGCGGCTGGAACTGACCAACCCGGCGCAGTCGATCGAGCTGTATTTCACCCCAGTGCTCAGCCCGGCGATGGTTGTGTTTGGCAGCGTGGTGGTCATGCGCGATGTAACTCGCGAGATCGAAGCCGACCGTGCCAAGCGCGATTTCATTTCCGGTGTTTCGCACGAGCTGCGCACGCCACTCACGGCGATCAAGGGCTATGTCGACCTGTTGAACATGGGCGCGGCGGGACCGGTCAGCGAAGCCCAGCAATCGTTCTTGGGTGTGATCAAGAATAATGCTAATCGCCTGATGGACTTGATCAATGATATCCTGGAAATTGGCCGACTCGACGCAAACAAGATTCAGCTGCACATCGAGCCGATCGATATGCGGGAGATTTTCCGCGATGCATTGCAGACACTGCGCTCTGAGATCGAGCGCAAGCAGATGCGCGTGTCGATCGAGGTGGCCGATGACCTGCCGAAGATCGGCGGTGATGAACGTCGATTAACGCAGGTGGTGCTCAACATGCTGTCGAACGCGGTAAAATACACCTACATTCAGGGCCAGATCGAGCTACGCGCCTCGCTCAATCGCTCGGGGATGTTGCAGGTCGATGTCGAAGATAATGGTGTGGGTATCTCGGCGGAGCAGCAACAATACCTGTTCCGGCGCTTCTACCGGGCCGATAACCCGCTGCGTGAAGAAGCTGGCGGTACTGGTCTTGGGCTAGCGATTGCAAAATCATTCATCGAATTGCACGGCGGCGAGATGTGGCTACGCAGCGCATCAGGTGAGGGCAGCACCTTTTCGTTTGTTGTTCCAGTCGATCAGCCAGAGCGCCCGCTGTTGGAGCCCTAAACAATGCAATCTGTAACGTGCTAGATTTTGCGTTCTGCATGTTGCATTTGGTCAGATACAGGTCACTATTGTGAGCGCGATTGTACTCGATAATCGAATCGTTCATTATGAATTGGTCGGTCGGCGCGGCCAGCCGATTATTTTTCTGCATAGCTGGCTTGGTTCGTGGCGCTACTGGCTGCCAACCATGGAGTATGTTTCCGAGCGCTACCGGGCGTATGCGCTCGATTTTTGGGGCTTTGGCGAATCCGATCAGCGCGAAAGCCAGTTCTCGATCACTGAGTATGTCGATATGCTACGCCGCTTCATGGAGAACATGGGCATGTCGCGCGTGGTGCTGGTCGGGCATGGCCTCGGTGGAATGGTCGCGGTACGCGCGGCCACTGAGTACCCGGAGCTATTCACCAAGGTGATGATTGTCAACACGCCAATTGATGGCGCACAACTGCAAACACTGGTGCGCCCTGGTGCGTTCTCACGGCTGCTGGGCCGTGCTACCCCGACGAACATCTGGGCGCGCCAACTGCGCGAGATGAAGTTGAGCGATCCGGTCATGCGCAGCGAGATTATCGCCGATACCGAGGCATTGAGCGAGCGGGTGGTAGACTCGGTGCTGAGTTCTATCCTCGAAACCGACCTGAATGCCGATCTAGCGCGGCTAGAAACTCCACTGCTGGGGCTATATGGCGAACGCGATTCGCTGGTCACGCCGGGGCATTTGCACGAGGAATTGCGCTCGTTTCAGCAGTCGCTGATACTGCCAAAAGCGGGGCACTTTCCCTTTCTTGATCAGTCGACGGTGTTCTACCGCGCTCTGATGGATTATCTCAGCAGCAATGGCGAAAGTGCGGTCGAGCTGAAGAACGAATGGCGGCGGCGCGTCAGCCAGTGGGAGTATCTGTAGGGCTGAAGAACAGCGGAACCGCAGAACGAAGAACAAAGAATGAAGAACAGCGGAACCGCAGAACCCAATAGCAGAACGAAGAACGAAGAACCCAATAGCCCGGCGCTTCAGCGCCGGGAACGTGCTCAGAACGCGTAGAACCGCAGTGTGATAGACACCTGCGGTTTTCTGTTCTGTGTTCTCTGTTCTTTGTTCTCTATTTGTGCTTACTTGCGCAGCCGGGGGTCAAGCGCGTCGCGCAGGCCGTCGCCAAGCAGATTGAAGCCGAGCACCGTCAGCATGATCGCCAGGCCGGGAAAGGTGGGATACCACCATTTACCCTGCGCTACAAAGCCGCGGGCGCCCGCCAGCATTGTTCCCCACTCGGGTTGGGGTGGCTGTGCGCCAAGGCCAAGGAAGCCAAGCGCGGCGATGCTGATAATCGCTGTCGCGATCGAGAGCGTGCCCTGAACGATCATCGGCGTGAGGCTATTAGGCAGCACATGGCTGAATAGAATCCGCGTCGAGGGCGTGCCGATCGCGCGGGCCGAAGTGATGTATTCTTGCTCGCGGATGCTGAGCACGGCACTGCGGGCGATCCGCGCGAAGATCGGAATCTCGACGATCGCCACAGCCAGCAGGGTATTGGTCAGGCCGGGGCCGCGAATCGAGACAATCGCGATCGCCAGCAGAATGGCTGGGAACGCCAACATGATATCCATCACCCACACCGCAACCGTGTCTGGCCAGCCGCCGATGAAGCCGGCCACCAGCCCCAACAGCGAACCAAAGATGACCGCGAGCGCTACCG
>JACMIM010000014.1 GCA_014381165.1 Roseiflexaceae bacterium | reverse complement strand
GCCCTTGCCGACGAGCTTACGCAGACGGTCGCCTTCGACGCAACCGACGAGGATTCGCTCAAGGCGATCGGCATCGCCGAGTTTGCCACCGTGATCGTGGCAATCGCCGACGACTTCGAGTGCAACCTAATGACCACGGTGCTGCTCAAGGAGTTGGGCGTTCGCCGTGTGATTTGCAAGGCCTCCTCCGAGCGCCAAAAGTCGATCCTGCTGCGTGTCGGTGCCGACCAGGTGATCCTGCCGGAACACGAGGCCGGCGTGCAGTTGGCATATCGCCTGGTTTCGCCGTTTATTCTCAACCGGCTTGAGTTGGAGCCAGGCAACAGCGTTAGCGAGGTGCGCGCCCCGCTGGCGATGCTTGGTCGAACCCTGGACGAGTTAGGGCTGCATAGCGATCAGGGCCCTTCGGTTCTACTGATCAAAGGGCCGCGTACCATTCCTGCGCCTGGCCCCGACCAGCGTGTCGAGGCCGAGGACGTGCTTGTGATCATTGGACCCGACGAGGCAATCGCCCGATTGGCTGGCTGAACTCATGGCGCATCAGCATGGGCACGAACCTACCAGCAGGCTTGAGCGAACCCAGCGCGATATGCAGCGAATCGAGGCGCTGGCCCGCGCCGGCGTGCTGCGTCGTCAGCGGGCGCAGGCTGTCAATAATCGCCCGCTGCGGGCTGCCCTGCGCCTGACAATCATTCTGGCAGCGGCAACCGCGCTGGGCACACTTCTGCTTATGCTGCCGATTAGCGGGACGCGCCGCGCGTTACACTGGAACGAGGCGCTGTTCACCGCGACCTCGGGGCTGGCTACAACTGGGCTGTCGATTATCACACCCGGCCAGGATCTCTCGGTGTTTGGCCAGGTAGTTCTGCTATTGCTGATGGAAACTGGCGGCGTGGGCTTTATGATCGGCGCTGTGGTGTTGTTTCGTGCATTTGGTCGTGCTATCTCGTTGGAAGAGCGTCTTTCGCTACGTGATTCAATGGGCCTAATCGCTACCTCAACCGTGGTACAGCTAGGCCGGACCATTCTAACCATTGCGCTGGCAATCCAAGGCGTGGGCGCACTTGTGTTGTGGTTGCTGTGGCTGCCGCGCTATGGGGCTGGCACAGCCGCCTATTATGCTATCTGGCACACTGTATCCGCTTTTACCAACGCAAGCTTCGACCTGTTCAGCCGTGCGCCAGACGCCCCCGCTGGCTTTCCCGCCGATCCGGCCTCGCTGTTGGTGCTGTGTGCGCTTGTCATTCTCGGCAGTATTGGCATCCCCGTAATCTACGATTTGCTGCGCTGGCCGCGCCAGCGCCGCTTGACGCTGCACACCCGGCTAACACTTATCACAGTGGCAATCCTGCTCCTAATCGGCACTGCCGGTGTGTTCGTTGGCGAAAGCAAGCCAGGCGTGCTATTCGCAGAGGATCCCTGGCCGCGTCGGCTTTTACTGGCCTTTTTCCACTCGGCCACCAGCCGAACCGCCGGGTTTGTGCTGGAGCCACTCCAGGGCATGGACGCTTCCAGCGTGCTGGTGCTTACCGGGCTGATGTTCATTGGCGGCTCGCCTGGCTCGATGGGCGGCGGCATCTCGACTAGCACCGTGACCGTGCTGGTACTGGCAATGTGGAGCTATGTGCGCGGGCGGCAGCAAATTGTCGCGTTTCAGCGCTCGATTGGCATTGAAACGGTGCAAAAGGCCGCCGCAATTCTGCTGATTGGGCTAGCGGGGGTGGGCCTGATCAGCTGGCTGATGCTGCTGACACAGCGCGCCACCATGCAGGAGGTTGTCTTCGAGGTGGTCTCGGCGGCGGCGACCTGTGGCTTTACGCTGGGACTGACCCCCCGGCTTGATCTGATCGGCCAGTTGCTGATCGCCGCAACCATGTTTGGCGGGCGGCTGGGCGCGCTGACTGTGGTAGCCGCGCTGACCTCGCGCGTGATTGAGTCGCCAATTACCTACCCTGAGGAACGCGTGCTGATTGGCTAGCCGCCTGCGGCAGCGACGTGGTGCTCAATCTGTAATCTACAGCCTACATTTCCCCACGAGGCTGTTATAATACCGCGTATGGCAGCCACATACGAAGTCAATCGCCAAGCCGAGCGCACGGAAACCGACGGCATACACCAGCGGCTCCTGGGCTGGTTTGCCAGCAACCGGCGCGATCTGCCCTGGCGGCATACCCGCGACCCCTACTGCGTGCTAGTTTCCGAGATTATGCTCCAGCAAACCCAAGTCGACCGGGTCGTTCCAAAGTATCTTGCCTTTCTCGAGCAATTCCCCACGCTTCAGGCCCTGGCCGAAGCCCCCACCGCCGAGGTCATCCGCGCTTGGGCCGGGCTGGGCTACAACCGTCGGGCGGTCAACCTTCAGCGCACGGCGCGGGCGGTGCTGGCCGAGCATGGTGGGCAGTTCCCGCGTGAGGTGGCGGCGCTGCGAGCACTGCCAGGCGTTGGCCCGTATACCTCCGGGGCGGTGGCCTGCTTCGCCTTTGAGCAGGATGTGGCGTTTCTCGATACCAATATCCGGCGAGTGGTGCAACGGCTGTTCGTCGGCCCGGAGGAGCGCGGCCTGGCTACCGAGCGTGCGCTGGTGGCGTTGGCCGCCCAGGCGGTGCCGCCGGGCCAGGGCTGGCTATGGAACCAAGCGATCATGGAGCTTGGCGCGCTGGTCTGCACCGCCGCCACGCCGGCCTGCTGGCGCTGCCCACTTCAGCGTGACTGCGCGGCCTACAATACCCGCCGCCAAAGCGACGAACAGCTCTTTGACGCCGCGCTGGCCGAGTCGCCGCGCCCGGTCAGAAAAATCGCGGAAAAGCGTGAAGCGCCCTACGCCAACTCGAATCGCTTCTTTCGCGGCAGGCTGGTCGATGCATTGCGTGCGCTACCCACTGGCCAATCGCTGCCACTCGACGCACTGGGGCCGCAGATCAAGCCAGAATACAGCCCCGCCGACGCCGCGTGGTTGCGCCAGATCGCAACACGGCTCGCCGCCGACGGCCTGATTGAACTCGATGGCGATTTAGCGAGGCTGCCGATCTGAGGCGCGATGTACAACATTGAGCACGCCAGCTTGCATGGACATAAATAAGGTTTAACTATGACCACCGCAATCTTTCGTACCACCAGCCACACTCACCACGACGAACCGCGCCATGTCGAGCAGGCGGCCCGACTCATTGCGGTCGAGCAGGCGTTGGCGGCCAGCGGGTTGCTGGCGCAGGCACAGGTCGCCGTGGCTGCGCCTGCGCGTGAGCGCGACATCCGCGCCGTCCACAGCACCCGCGTGGTCGAAACCCTTCAGTATATCTCACTTGAGGGCGAAGCCTGGCTCGACAGCGACACTTATGTGATGCTCGGCTCTTGGGAAGCCGCTCAGCAGGGGGCGGGCGCAGCAATCGAAGCGGTGGACGCGCTGGTGAGCGGACGCGCCGCAAACGCCTTTGCGCTGACCAGACCGCCCGGTCATCACGCTACGCCGAACCGCTCGATGGGCTTTTGTCTGCTGAATAATATTGCAATCGCCGCGCGCTACGCCACCGATGTACTAGGCCTGGAGCGCGTCGCCATCGTCGACTATGATGTTCACCATGGCAATGGCACCCAGGACACCTTCTACGCCGATGGCCGAGTGCTGTTCTGCTCCTCGCACGGCGCGCCGCTTTACCCCGGCAGCGGCCAGGCCGACGAAACTGGCACCGGCGCGGGCACGGGAACGACGCTAAATGTGCCGCTCTCATACGGTGTTGGCGATTCCGGCTACAGCCAGGCCTACCGCGAGCTGATTGTACCGGCGCTGCACCGCTTCCAGCCCGAATTACTGCTGGTTTCGGCGGGGTTCGACGGCCACTGGGACGACCCAATCGGCCCGCACGCGCTTTCGGTCACTGGCTACGCTGGGCTGACCCAGCTGCTCAAGGATGCCGCCGCCGAGCTGTGCGGCGGGCGAATTGCGCTGGTGCTGGAAGGTGGCTACAGCATGCGCGCGCTGCCAGCCTCGGCCAATGCCGTGCTGGGCGTGCTGCTCGGCCTGCCCCAGCCTGACCCACTGGGCGGTGCGGCTGGCGGCGAGCCGGACATCGCGCCGCTGGTCGGCGGGATCAAACGCCTGCACCCGCTGCTCCAATCATGCTAAGGGCGGCTCACGAGCCACCCGCATCACCCCTGCCCTGTGAAAAGCGATCGTGTATAATAACAGCTTATGAGTATACAATCTTCAATTGCGGTTGTCGATTACGGTGCCGGTAACCTGCCCAATGTGGTGCGGGCGCTACGCAGCGTGGGCGGCGACCTGACCGTGACCGCTGACCCCGACGTGGTGCGCCGTGCGCGCGCGGTGGTCTTTCCTGGCGTCGGGGCCACGCGCGATACCATGGACAGCTTGCACCGGCTGGGCCTGGTCGAGGCGCTGCGCGAGGTAGCCGACGACGGCCGCCCCGTGCTAGGCATCTGTGTGGGCATGCAGGTGCTCTTGGAAACCAGCGAGGAATTCGGCCCGCACGAGTGCCTGGGCATTCTTGGCGGTGCAGTGCGGGCGCTGCCTGCTGAGCAAAAGGTGCCGCAGATCGGCTGGAATCAGCTTGAGCTGAACGAAGCTGGGCGCGCTCACCCGCTGTTTCGCGGCATCGAGAATGGCAGCGATGTGTATTTTGTCCACTCCTACTACTGCGACCTCGCCGATGCCCGCCTGATCGCAGCGACCACAGACTACACGATTCACTTCCCGAGCGCGCTGGTGCGTGAAAATCTGACGGCAGTGCAGTTTCACCCAGAAAAAAGCGGGCGCTGCGGCCTTCACCTACTCGGTAATTTTGTACATTGGACACAGACATGCACGTAATTCCTGCGATTGATATCAAAGAAGGGCGCTGCGTGCGCCTCTACCAGGGCAACTTTTCCCAGTCGACTGTGTATGGTGAGGATCCGCTTGAGATAGCGCGGCGTTGGCTGGCGGCAGGCGCAACCAGGCTGCATCTGGTCGATCTCGATGGCGCGCTGGCTGGCCACCCGGTCAATACCGATACAATTATTGCGATCGTGCGGGCGCTACCGATCCCGGTGCAGCTTGGTGGCGGCTTGCGTACCGAAGCGGCGGCGCACGCGGCGATCTCGCTTGGTGTCGAACGGGTCATCCTTGGCACAGCGGCAGTCGAAGATCCCGAGATGCTTGGCCGGCTGGCGGCGCGCTTTGGCGAGGCAATTGTGGTCGGCATCGATGCAAAAGATGGCCTGGTCAAGACTGCCGGTTGGACTGAACAGGTGCCAATTCTGGCGACTGACCTTGCCACCCACATGGCCAGCGTGGGCGTTAAGCGCATCATCTACACCGATATCAGCCGCGACGGCACCCTGACCGAGCCAAACTTTGCCGCTACTGGCGCGCTCGTGCGCCCTGGCGGCCCGGCCATCATTGCCTCTGGCGGCGTCTGCACGGTCGAGCACCTAGCCCAGCTCGCCAGCCTGGGCGTCGAGGCAGCGATTGTTGGCAAGGCGCTCTACACTGGCATGCTCGATCTGTCGGACGCGATGTTTGCCGCACAGTAATTACTTAAGACTTACGCAGGCGGCAACTTCAGTCTGCGGCAGCATGGGAAATCTAACTTTTTTGTTTCGTTTTTTGGTACAAAGCACCAAAAAACGAAACAATTATTCAGTATTTCCTTGCCCGCCACAGGCGAAATGAGAGATCTTAGGCAACTTCGTAACTTATATTACTGTTGCAGATTGTTACTATTGCAGACTACAGATGACAGATTATCCATAGAATTAGAAATCTGCAATCCGGAGAGTGTATGTCGAACCCAGCCCAAAAGATCACCAACAAATACGATGAAGAGCGCACTCGCGCCGCCGAACAGTCGCAGATGGTCTACCTTCAGGGGCAGATCGACGAGCTGCGCCGCGCGCTCAAGGAACAGACCAGCAAGTACAACTGGGCTATGGAACAAGTACGTAAGGTCGAGGGCAGCGCGACACAGCTTGAGGCCGCCCACGACCGCCAGCGCCAGGAGATTACCACAGCGCTGGAGAGCTACCGGCGCGATATTACGAGCCTGCGCAAAGATGTAGCAAACGTGCTGGTGCGCGCCGAGGAAAGCACCAAGCCGTTGCGCGAGATCCACGCCCAGATTCACCAGTTGAACGAGGCCCGTAAGTCCGACCGCGACCATGTGGCGGGCTGGCTGCTGCGGATCGAGGAGCTGGAGCAATCGACCCACAGTTGGTACGCCCAAATTAAAGAGGTCGATGACCGTCACCGTGGCGTGGTTGGTCGCTTCGACGCGCTGTACGCTGCCGACGATAGCGCCCGCGCCGAGATTCGCAAGGTGTCCGAGGATCTTCAGGTCGAAAAGCAGAGCCTGCGTCGCCAGGCGATCGAGGCGCAGCAGTTGGTGGCCGATATGCGCAGCGTGCTCGACGATCACAACAGCCGGATCGTGCGCCTTGACGAGATTCGCCAGCAGATCGACCTATTTGCCGAAATGCTGCCAGGGCAAGTCGCCGCGCTCGATGGCCGCCTGCTTGAAGTGAATGCCGAGATCAAGCGCGTCGACCGGCAAGCCAGCGAGCAATTTTTGCTCAGCCAAGAGCGGCTCGAAGATGTGCGCCACCAGCAGGAGGAAAAGGTGCTGGCCATTCAGGAGGCCGACGAGCACCAGCTGCGCCAGCTGAATAGTTGGCTGGAGCGCGTTGACAGCCTGGTGCGCGAAATCGACCAACGCCTGCTGCGCACCAACGGACGGATAGAGGGAGTCTCGCGCGAACATGCCGCGCATCTCAGTATCCTGGAACAGCGTGATATGCAGGTGGTCGAAACGCTGTTGGGCGCGGTGCGCGAACAATACGAGCGCATCAAGCTCGATCAGGCTGAGCGGGGCATTATTTCCGAGGAGCGCAGCTGATGCTCAAGCGCCGGATCATTCCCTGCCTGGATGTCAAGAATGGCCGCGTGGTCAAGGGCGTGGCTTTTCTCAACCACCGCGACGCGGGCGACCCGGTCGAACTGGCCGCCGCCTACGATGCCGCCGGTGCCGACGAGCTGGTATTTTACGATATCACGGCGAGCAGCGACGACCGCGCGATTATGATCGATGTGGTCGAGCGAACTGCGGCGCAGGTGTTTATCCCGCTAACTGTTGGCGGCGGCATTCGCAGTAGCGAGGATATGTACCGCATGCTACGGGCCGGGGCCGACAAAATTTCGGTCAACACAGCCGCTGTGCTGAACCCACAGATCATCGAGGATGGCGCAAAGCGCTTTGGCAGCCAGTGCATCGTGCTCTCGATCGACGCGCGACGCAGGCAAGAAGATGCAGCCCGCAGCCCTCAAGCCTCAGCCCTTGCACCGGAGGCACGCTGGGATGTGTTCACGCACACCGGCGCAAACGCGCGGGCGACCGGGCTGGATGCGATCGCGTGGGCGCGGCGCGGCGTCGAGCTGGGCGCGGGCGAGATCGTGATCAACTCGATGGATGCCGACGGTACCAAGGCCGGCTTCGACCTTGCGCTGTTACGAGCGGTTTCGGCGGCGGTCAGTGTGCCAGTAATCGCCTCGGGCGGGGCAGGCAGCTTGGAGCATATGCGCGCGGGCCTGATCGAGGGCCACGCCGACGCAGTGCTGGCCGCCTCGATCTTTCATTTTGGCGAATACAGCGTGCGCGATGTAAAGCAGTACCTGGCCGAGCACGGCGTGCCAGTGCGGCTGGGGTAGCCAGCAGAAAGACGAAAGACGAGAGAAAAACTTTCGTCTTTCGTCTTTTGTTTAGGACTTACGCAATTGCTCAAGAGCTTTCATTACACCTGCGGTGGGCAAGGAAATACCTCAGCATTATTTCGCTTTTTGGTACAAAGCACCAAAAAGCGAAACAAAAAGCTAGCTTTTCCACGTTGCCGCAGGCTGAAGTCGCCAACTGCGTAAGTCCTATTGTTCTCAAATATGAGGTAGAACGTCATGGTTGTCACGGTTCGCTATTTTGCCGCACACCGCGAGGTGACTGGGCAGGCGACAGAGCAGTTCGAACTAGCCGAGCATGCCACGGTCGGCGCGTTGTGGGCGGCGATCGCGGGCCGCTACCCGCGCCTAGCCGGCTATGGCGGGCGCATGCTCTACGCGATCAATCAACAGTGGAGCGAACTTGGTAGCGAACTGCGCGAGGGCGACGAGGTGGCGTTCATTCCGCCGGTAAGTGGTGGCGCACCCGAGCTGTTTCTGGTTTCCGAGGCCGCGCTCGACCCACTGCCACTGCAAAGCCTAGTCGCATCGCCCGACATGGGTGCGATTGTGAGCTTTTGCGGTGTGGCGCGCAACAACTTCGGCGGGCGGGCCACGGCCTGGCTGGAGTATCAGGCCTATCAGGAGATGGCGGTCACTGTGCTACGCGAAATCGCTGGCGATGCGCGCGGGCGCTGGAACACGGGCCAGATTGCCATTCACCACCGCGTCGGGCGGCTGGCGATCGGCGAGGCGGCGGTGATCATTGTGGTTGCTGCGCCGCACCGCCACGAAGCCTTTGCCGCAGCCGAATGGATCATGGATCGGATTAAGCAGATCGCGCCGATATGGAAAAAGGAGATTTGGGCCGACGGCGCAAGCGAGTGGGTGGGGGAGGATAGGGCTAAGGGCTGAGGGCTGAGGGCTAAGGTGTTCGGAACTTTAGCCCTCAGCCCTCAGCTCTTAGCCCTTACTGAAGCAGCATCTCGAAATTCGGCTGATCGCCACTGGTGAGCCGACGCAAGCCGCGTTGGGCGATCCGCAACGTTTCCTCGCCGATCCAGAATGTGAGCAGCGAGCCGAGGATGATGCCAAGCGCACTGCCGAGCGCGGCACCAAGGCTGAAGACTAAAATGCCGTTTGTCTTTGTCATAACGGTTCCTCATTGAACAACGACGACGGGCGTTGCCTTGTTCCACAGGCGCTCAAGACGGTAGAACTCACGCTGCGTTGTCGAGAAGATGTGAACGACGACATCGCCATAGTCAAGCAGCACCCAGCCAGTCTCAGGAGTGCCTTCGTTGCGCCCACTGCGGCCAAACTCAATCTCAAGGCCTTCGTCAATGGCGTTCAGAACCGCCTTGAGCTGTCGGTCACTTTCGCCGGAGCAGATCACAAAATAATCGGCAATCGTGTTTAACGGCTTTAAGTCGAGCATCACAATGTCGCTCGCCTGCTTGTCTTCGGCCAGCTCGACCACGCGGCGGGCGAGGGCATGTGACTCTTCAATAGTAATGGTGATCACCCCTAGTTCTTAATGGTTAGATAATTGAGTCAGATTCTACCAGATTCGCGAGTGCCTGTAAAACAACGGCGAAGCCGCCGCCACAGCTTATAGGCCGCCGAGGAAAATCTCCGCGCTTTGGCGCACGGCCTCCGGCATCAGTGCCAGCACAACATCGAAGCTTTGTAGCACAGGCGCGGCGAACTGTGAATCACGCAACGCCGCGCTGATTTGGCCAGTTGGGTTGGCGGCAATCACGGCGATCAGCACAGTTGCAGTCAGCGCGCCTTGGAGCAGACCCAGCACCCCGCCAAGCAGGTGATCGGCCCAACCGAGAAACAGCAAGCCGACAAAGCGGTGCAGTAGCGAAGCCAGCAGCGAGGCCGCTGAACTCACGGCGATGACTACAAGCGCAAACGCGATAATATCGACCGCCCGCGTGTCGGGAACACACGACGATAGCCACTCGGCAACATTCGGCCCGTAGCGACCGGCAAGCACGATCCCCGCGATCAGGCCGACCAGCGAAAGTATCTGACGGATGATACCCCAGTAAAGTCCTAGCACACCGGAGACAATCACAACTGCTATGATCAGAATGTCAATAAAATTCATTGCCATAAGGCCACCTCGTGCGCTCAATTCCTCGGATTGAAGAGTATACCGCACGGCCTGTGCCGACGCTACCGGCAGAGATGAGCACTTGATGACAATATTCGTCAGGCGGTCGGGGCGGGCACGAGACCCGCCCCGACAGCCCCGACACAAGACCCGCATTAGTCGACGGTGTATTCGCCCTCGACCACGTCGTCGCGCTTGCCCGCGCTGCCGCCGCCATTGGCCCCGTTCGAGCCGCCGTCGGTGTTGTTGTAGGCCGCCTGGCCGACCTGCATCATCGCCTGCTGTAGCTCCGCCCCGAGCGCCCGCATGCGGCCTTCGTTCTCCTGCGAAACCGCCTCGCGCAAGTCCTTGATCAGGCCCTCGATGCGCGTCTTGGTGTCGGAATCGACCTTGTCGCCCAGCTCGCCAAGCGACTTCTCGGCCTGGTAGGCCACGCTGTCGGACTGATTCTTCAGCTCGATCATTTCGCGGCGCTGCTTGTCCTCGGCTGCGTGCGACTCAGCGTCGCGCACCATGCGGTCTATCTCATCCTTATTCAGGTTGGTCGAGGCCGTGATCGTGATGCGCTGCTCCTTGGATGTAGCGCGATCCTTGGCGCTCACATTGAGAATGCCATTGGCATCGATGTCGAAAGTTACCTCGACCTGCGGAACGCCGCGCGGGGCTGGCGGAATGCCCTCCAGTCGGAAACGGCCAAGCGTCATGTTGTCCTGCGCCATCTCGCGCTCGCCCTGGAGGATATGCACGTCCACGGCCGTCTGGCCGTCCGCCGCCGTCGAGAAAATCTCGCTCTTGCGGGTTGGAATGGTGGTGTTGCGCTCGATCAGCCGGGTCATGATGCCACCCATTGTCTCGACGCCCAGCGACAGCGGCGACACGTCCAGCAGCACCACGTCCTTGACATCGCCGCCAAGCACGCCGGCCTGGATGGCTGCGCCAACTGCCACGACTTCATCCGGGTTGACCGACTTATTCGGCTCCTTGCCAGTGATCTTGCGCACTAGCTCCTGCACCACCGGCATGCGGGTCGAGCCGCCGACCAGCACCACCTCGTCGAGGCCGCTGGCCGAAACGCCGGCGTCCTTGAGCGCCTGCTGAAATGGCACTTTCAGCCGCTCGGTCAGGTCATTGGTCAGCTGCTCGAACTTTGCGCGGCTCAGGTTGATCTGCAAGTGCTTCGGCCCGCTGGCGTCTGCGGTAATAAACGGCAGGTTGATCTCGGTCTGCGATATACTGGACAGCTCGATCTTGGCCTTCTCGGCGGCCTCCTTGAGCCGCTGGAGCGCCTGGCGATCGCGGCCCAGGTCGATGCCTTGATCCTTGCGAAACTCGTCGATCAGCCAGTCGACTACGCGCTGGTCGTAGTCGTCGCCGCCGAGATGGGTGTCGCCATTGGTGGCCTTGACCTCGACCACGCCGTCGCCCACCTCGAGCACCGACACGTCGAACGTACCGCCGCCCAGGTCGAAGACCAGAATCTTCTCTTCTTTTTTCTTGTCCAGGCCGTATGCCAGCGCCGCCGCAGTCGGCTCGTTGATGATGCGCAGCACTTCCAGCCCGGCGATCTTGCCGGCGTCCTTGGTAGCCTGGCGCTGGCTGTCGTTGAAGTAGGCCGGTACGGTGATCACGGCCTGCGTGACCGGCTCGCCCAGGTAGGCCTCGGCGTCGGTCTTCAGCTTCTGGAGTACCATGGCCGCCAGTTCCTGCGGGGCGTACTCCTTGCCGGTGTTGCTCGAATGGACACGCACATCGTTGCGTGCGCCCTTCGAAATCTTGAACGGCACCATCTCGCGCTCGGTCTCGACTTCCTCGTAGGTGTGGCCGATAAAGCGCTTGATCGAGTACAGTGTATTCTCAGGGTTGATCGTGGCCTGCCGCTTGGCGGTCTGGCCGACCAGGCGCTCGCCAGTCTTGGTGAATGCAACCACCGACGGCGTGGTGCGGTTGCCCTCGGCATTCGCGATCACCACCGGGTCGCCGCCCTCCATCACCGCCACGCACGAGTTGGTCGTGCCCAGGTCGATACCAACAATCTTCGCCATGTCTAGTAACTCCTCTTGTTTGGTTCTGCAAGCAGCGGGCGAAACGCCATGCCACTTGTACTAATGATAGTGTACCGAAACCGCGCTGAAAATTTGCTAGAGCCGCGTTAGAAAGTATGGCGTCTTTCGCCGCGTTGGGCTGCGGCGCTGGCCGTAAGGCGTTGCGATTGGCCTAGCACATTGGTTGCCTGTCGCCTACATGCAACCGCGTGCTATACCGTGTCAACTCCAGAATGTCGGTACTACAGTCCTATCCGTGTCCTACCGGCAATGTGCTAAAATGCATTCAGAGTAGCGTTTAATCCGAATACCTTTTTCCCCTCCGTTAAGCTTAGGAGCGCCATCATGCGCCGTAGTCGATTCGCCTCCCTGACACTCGTAGGTCTGCTGCTGGTCACATTGCTGGGCACTGCGTTTCCGTCGTCAAGTGTGCTCGCGGCAGGCCCCGTGTATGTGGTGGATACCGCGCTCAATAATACACTGGCGGTAACTGCAACAACGTGTAGCACCGCTGTGGCTAAGGTTTGCTCACTACGCGAAGATATTACGCTTGCCAACGTAAGTGGCCCGCATGAGATTAGCTTTGATATACCCGTGGACAGCGTTGACCCAGATAATGGTTATGATGAAAGT
>JACMIM010000131.1 GCA_014381165.1 Roseiflexaceae bacterium | reverse complement strand
GTAACTCTAGCTTTGATAGTGTAGCTTGATTGAATGATGCTGTCTAAGATATAATAGATATATGAATAATAGCCTGGAGGCATATAATGGAGCTGCATCATCTGAGGTATTTCGAGGCGGTCGCTCGGATCGGCAACATGACGCGCGCGGCGGCGGAGTTGCTGATCGCGCAGCCCTCGCTGTCGAAGCAGATTCAGGCCTTGGAGCAAAGCGTGGGGACGCGCCTGTTCGACCGGGTCGGGCGGCGGATCGAGCTGACAGATGCTGGGCTGCTGCTGCTGCCGTATGCGCGCCGGGTGCTGCGCGAGGTCGCTGCGGCGCGGGCGGCCCTGCGTGAGCGCGCCGATCTGACCAGCGGGCATGTGGCAATTGGTGCCCCGCCGACGATCGGCGCACGGCTGCTGCCACATGCCCTGGCCACATTCAATATGTTGCATCACAACATCGAATTGGTGCTGCACGAGGCTGGCTCCGGGCCACTGGTGCGCCAGCTACTCGCTGGCGAGGTCGATCTTGCGGTGGTGCCAGTGCCGCAGATCGGTACGGCCTGGATCGAGCTATTCACCGAGGAACTGGTGGTTGCAGTTTCGCCTGATCACCCGCTTGCGGGCAGCTCCAGCATCGCCAGCGCCCAGCTGGCCAATCAGGGCTTTATCATGTTTCCGCCCAGCTACGGCCTGCGCGACCGCACGCTGCAGTTTTGGCGCGAGGCTGGACTGGCCCCGCGCGTGGTGCTGGACGGCGGCGAAATGGCCACGGTGCTGCGGCTGGCCGCTGTAGGCCTAGGGGTGGCTCTGGTGCCCCGGCTCGCGCTCGATGGCAGCGAGGGCCTGGTTGGCCTTAGCGTGCGCGATGCCACGCTTCGGCGCACAATTGGCCTGACTTGGCACCCCGAGCGCCAGCTTTCGCCCGCCGCCGCCGCGCTGCGCACGTTTCTGACCGAACAGCTCGGGCGTAATTTGCCCTGAATAAGCGGGCTAGCCCAGCGTCGTCAGCCCGCGCAGGCGGGCTTCGTAACCGTAGCCAAGGGCTTCAGCCCGCCGGCGTCGCGGCCTCGCGCGACCGCGTAATTTCCCTTCGCGCCTTCGTGGTTAGGGTGCTTGCAGTTGCGCACCGCCAAATAGCACGCCCAGTGCTCGCCCGTCGTTGCTGCCGGGCTGGTCGCGCGCTGGCACCCACGTTGGGCTTTCGATGCGCAGGAGAAACGTGCCAGTGGCTGGCGCAGGGGTATCTTGCGGGTCAATGTTCAGGGTCAGGGTATTTTCGCCCTGGTTCAATCTGCTACAGTTTGGCTGTGAGAACGGCGTGGCCTGCGGGTCTTCAAGCCAAAAACTGGCCTCACCGCGATACGACAGGCAAGCCTCGACTGGGCCGAGCGCGGTGGGGCGTGGGCCGGGCCGGAGCCGCACCTGCACCTGGAATGGGCGATCTTCGGCGGGCCAGGGCAGGCGCAGCAGCGCGTCGCCATTCGTCCAGGCCAGCGGCTGGCCCGCGAACAGCTCGGGGCGGAACAACCCACGCACTTGCGAGCCATAGTCGAATGGAGTCAGCGCTCGCGGCAGGTCGGCGGCGTCGCCCGGCAGCAAGCGATACACCGCGTAGTCGAGGGTCAGCGTGTAGGCATTGCTCGGCTTCTGATTGACAAGCTGCTCGAACTCCTCGATCGAGAGCTGGAGTGTGTCGATTTTCTCCTGGCGTAGGTTGGGAAAGGGCAGCGCGCCACTGGCACTTTGCACCAAGTAGACCGGGCGGCCCTGTGACTGCCAATACTGAATGTAGCGGGCCAGATCGGCGGCGTAGCGGCCAGGCTGTTGGCTCTTGACCGTCAATGCGTGGCGCGCGAAGCCGTAGGTCAGTGGCGTGGCGATAATATCCGGCAGATCGCGGAATTCGCCGTGCGTGGGCGCGCCGCCGCGCAGCAAAATAATGCTGTTGCGCTCGAACTTCTGGGCGATCTGGGCGAACTGCGCGATCGCGCCCGCATACTCGGTGTGGCGGTACAGTTTCGCATTCGTCGCCACAAGAAAGACCACCAGCGTTCCACTAAGAAGTATCGATAGCCACGAAGGCACAAAGGCACGAAGATTTGAAAAGGAACGAGCTGTACGTTCTACACGGCCTTCGTACCTTCGTGTCTTCGTGGCAAAAAAGCGCGCTAGCTCGACGAGTGCATAGGCCGCACTAAGTGCGAACAGTGGGTAAGAGACCGGCACAAAGCGGCGCAGCAGGTAGATATAGGTCGCTTCATCGGTGCCGTAGGCCTGCTCGATAAACGTGTAGGTCAGCGCGCTGCCAATCACCAGCAGCATCCACGATTCCCGGTCGACCCGCTGCCATAAGAGCGCCAGGCCGGCCGCTGCCAGCGCCACGCCCAACGGCGAAAGGTACCAGCCAAAGCGCACCATGCTGCCCTGGTACAGCGCGAACTTCGCCGATTCGCTGGGATTGCCCGGCGAAAGCGGCGTGGCCCAGCGTGGGTTGATCAGTCTGGCCAGAATACGGTCGGGCTGCTGCGGCAGCGCGGCCACAGCCGCCTGATCGAGTGGCAGCCCGGCCTGGTCGATCCAGCCAACCACGCCACGAAGGCTGCGTACCAGGAGTGAGATGCCGTCCTGGCTTTTGCCAAGTACATGGGTGCGTTCGCCCGCTGCAATCTGGTCGAGCGACACGCCGGGCGAGGGCCGGCCTTCTAGTGTCGGCAGGTCGCGCACAGCGACGGGCTGTGCGGGCACGACTTCGGCTTGGTTGGGCAGCCGGGGCTGGCGCGGCAGCTTCAGCAGCGAATCGACGGCATACGCAATCCAATCGGGGCGCTCCGGCAGCGGCAGTGGCGCACCGATGTAGCTCTGAAGTGCCAAGCATGGCCCGCTTGGCTGGCGCAGCTGGGTCGGTGCCAGGCAGGATGGCGCAGCGGCCAGCACCTGTGGTGTCAGAATCTGCGGGCGCACCAGGTAGGCATAGACGCAGGCCAGCACCACCAGCAGCGCCGTCGCTGTGCGTAACGCCCCGCCCGCCCGCAGCAGCCACGCCTCGAACCAGCGCAATGGTTCGGGCCAACGCCGCAGCAGAACCAGGCCAATCACTGCGCCGATCAGCAGCACTACCTCGGCAAACAGCCGCAGCGGGCTGGTGCGAATGGCAGGGTCTGCTGCTAGGTAATTGACCAAACTGCGCGGCGTCGTGAGATACACCTCGCGGATGCTGGCGTTGAGAAATGGCAGCGAGAGCGCCGCAACAATCGCCGAGCGATCTTGCAAGCGCGCCCACAGCGTATCGAAAAAGTAGCCGCGCGCAATAAAGGTGACATGCAGCGCCGCCTGAAGTAGCATGGCACCCAATGCCAGCGCAAAAATGCCGTGCGCCCGTTCCCAGCGCCCACTCAGCCAGATATACAGCAGAAACACCAGTGCAGGGGCGATCACCAAAAAGAACTCGATCCGCACCAGTGCCCACTGGCCCAGCGCCAGCCCCGCAATCAGCGGGAGAAGAACCCCTGATTGTTGATTGTAAATTCTTGGTTCGGCGGTTCGTGCGTTCCCGGCGCTGAAGCGCCGGGCTAATTGATTCTGTGGTTCGGCGGTTCGGCAGTTCTGTGGTTCGGCGGTTCGGCGGTTCGGCGGTTC
>JACMIM010000130.1 GCA_014381165.1 Roseiflexaceae bacterium | reverse complement strand
TGTTGAGCGCGCTGGTTGGCCGGGTCGATCGAAAGCACCGAGCGCAAGCAGAATGCAATCTCACTCGGCTCGTCCAGCACGCCGGACAACCATAACCAGGCCTGCGCGTGCTGCGGGTTCAGCTGCACGGCGCGCGACAGCAGGCTAGCCGCCATGCGCCGCTGCCCGCCACGCGCCGCGCCCAGGCCGCGCTGGTACAGCCGCTCGGCCTCTTCTGGGTTTTGTCGGACGGAGCGCTCTGTCATGGTGATGGCTGATGGCTGATGGCTGATGGCTGATGGCTGATGGCCTAATCTAAAATCTGCAATCTAAAATCTGCAATGTTCAGTGGTTGGGTAGTGCTCGGTTGACCATGCGCTGGCTCTCGAACGGGTCTTCGATTAACTGTTCACGGATGACTGTCCAGTTATCAGGATCTTCGCCACCGAGCCGCCAGATCGCAATGCCGCCCAGGTCGAGGTTCTGCACCAGGCCGATCTTGGCCTCCAGGCTGCGGCTGGTGGCAAAGTAGGCAACCCGCCGACTGCCGCCAAGGGTGTAGGTGATACGATTTTCCTGCACCACCCGACCCCGGCTGTCGGTCTCAACCAGCACCCGCTCGGCACCATAGGCCTGAGTGATTGCGTCGAAGTCCTCCCAGTTGTAGGCTTTGGCGTCGCCGCCGCCCTGTCGCCAGTCATAGCCGTAAAAAGGCACCCCGATAATAACCTTAGCTGGGTCGACCACACTGCGGGCGTACTCGGCCACATCGTTGACCCAGTAAACCGGCGCAACCGGGCCGGGACTGCCGCCCTTCCAGCTCATATCATACGTCATAATCCGCATGCGGTCGGCGTATTTGCCGACCACGGCCCAATCCTGGAAGCCGCCTAGCCCGCAGAAGTCACAGGTCTTGGCGTGGACGGCCACCGTTAGCAGCTTGCCCTGCGCGTGCAGCGCCTCGGCCAATTCGATGATAAAGGCCGAGTATGGCTCGCGCAGGCTGGCGGACAGCGATTCATAGTCGATATCAAAGCCATCGTAGTTGCGGGTCAGCACCTCATCGACGATCTGGCGCACCTGGCGGCTGCGCGCCTCCGGGTTGCGCAACAACGCGGGCACAGGATCGACACCATTGACGATGTTATGCACCGAGGGGATGACCAGCACATTATTGGCGTGGGCCAACTCGATCAGTTCATCGTCGCGGGCGTCGTAACCATGGCGCAGGTCGCCGCGCGCGTTGGTGGCATACCAGAACGGGCTGATCTCGTCGAGAATGTCGGCATTGGCTTCAAACGAGCGGCGGTTCTTTTCGTCGAAGGAGTTGGGCAGCCAGGCCGCAATGTAACGCCCAGTCTTCGGGTGAAGCGCCTGCTGCACGGCTTGCTCGGACAGCTCCTGATACACCACAGCATCGGGCGCGATGGTCGGGCGGGGGCGGGCAGGCAGCGCGGTCGGAGTAGGATCAGCAGCGACTGCAATGCTAGCCGGCGCAAGCGTGGGCGTAACTGCCACGGCCTGCTGGACAAGCCCCGCAGTATCGACAGCCAGGCCGACCCACGCCAGCAGTGCTAGAACGCAGACACTCACAAAGAAGATTCGTTGCAGGGTTGAAAGGTGACGATTCATTGATTGATTGGTAGGATTGGGGCTAGTATGCGTCGAGTTCGTCTAGTCGCTCGTCGCTGATGCCAAAGACGTGGGCGATCTCGTGCAGCACTGTGCGCCGAATTTGGGCGCGCAGCTCGCTTCGCGTGAGGAAATCCCTCGTCAGTGGCTCACGGAAAATCGTGATCGTATCTGGCGCGATCAACATATCGCCAGTGCGGTCGGTCAGGGGCACGCCTTGGTACAGGCCATACAGCGCCTGCCAGGGCCTGATACCAGCGGCGCGGCGGTGTTCACGCAACGGCCGATACTGCACCAAAATCTCGACATTCTCCAAGTAGCGCGCGAACTCCGCCGGCAGTTCGTCGAGCGCCGCGACCACCACTGCCTCGAACGATGCCGCGTCCATACACCCTCCCGCTGTTCTGTGCGTCATTATACGCGCCGTCAAAAGCAGGTGTCAAGCGTTTTAGGCTATGATTGCACCGAAAGCGGCACCAGAATTGTCACAAGTTGATCGCAGCGCCGTGAGAACGCCACCAAAATGTTGGGGTGTGGCGTAAACTTTTGCGCCGCTGCCGGGCCGCAGAATGAATTCGGCGTCTGATACCGCAAAACGCGCTGAAGCGTGTTCACCCGCGTCCAACGCGCTTCAGCGCGTTTCGAATAACAGCAGTGGGGTTCAACCCACCTGCGCCCGATAGCGCGTGCAAAACAATGCGCCACACCAACGAGGTTATCGACGCTGTGGAACGTGCTATAATCTTCGTACTACCGCCCGGCATTCAGACGCGCAATTGCGGTCATGCCCTCGCAGCGCGCAGGAGATCTTGGCGATGCGACCTTCACACCAGGGTGTGCTCGACCGGCGTGCGCTCGCGCGTCAGCGTCTGCTTACGCTGACTTCGGCGATTGATGCGCCACACACCACGATCGAACAACAGATCGACGCGCTGCTTGACGAGCTTGGCCTAGAAGAATTAGCCACGCTGCCCGCGCCGGCGCGCTACGACGCCTGGAACGAAGACCAGCGCATTGTTGTCACCGGCATGGGCCTGATCACACCGCTAGGCGTGGGGACTGAACCCTTCTGGCAGGGGCTTGCCGAAGGGCGCAGTGGCATCCGCGCGGTCACACGCTGCGATCCAGGCGAGGTGCCGAGCCGGATCGCCGGCGAGGTGCCGCACTTTTCCCCGACCGACTTCATGGACGCGAAAGAGGCGCGGCGGATCAGCCGGGCCAGCCAGTTCGCCGTGGCCGCCGCCCGCATGGCACTCGACGATGCTGGTCTGGTGATCGACGCCGACAACCGCTATGATGTCGGCGTGCTGATCGGCAATGGCAGCACCTCGCCGCCAGATACCGAGGCGGCGGCGCGCACCATGATCGAGCGCGGCTGGAGCCGTCTCAACCCGTTCTACATCACCAGCGCACTGCCAAACATGCCGTCCTGCCAGGTCTCAATTCAGCTTGGCATCATGGGCTACAACACCACAATCTCGACCGCCTGCGCCGCCAGCGCTCAAGCGATCGGCGAAGCAGCCGAAGTCATCCGTCGAGGCGACGCCCTAGTGATGCTCGCCGGCGGGGCCGAGGCACCGATCTGCCAATTTACGCTGGCCAGCTTCTGCGCAGCACGCACACTCTCGACCCGTAACAACGCACCGGAGCGCGCCTCGCGACCCTTCGATAGTGAGCGCGACGGGTTCGTGCTCTCTGAAGGCGCGGGCGTCCTGGTGCTTGAGCAGCTGGCCCACGCTCGGTTGCGCGGTGCGACGATCTATGCCGAACTTGTCGGCTATGCCTCGACCTCGGACGCCTTTCATGTGACTGCCCCACATCCCGAGGGCGATGGCGCGGCGCGGGCGATGCTACGCGCCATGGCCAAGGCTAGGCGTAGCCCACAGCAGATCGACTACATCAATGCGCACGCTACAAGCACGACAGCCGGGGATCTCGCCGAAACACTCGCGATCAAGCGTGCGTTTGGTGAGTACGCCTACAGTGTGCCAATCAGCGCCTCGAAATCGATGCTGGGCCACCTGACCAGCGCGGCCGGTGTGGTCGAGGCGGCCGCATCTATTCTGGCAATGCGCCACAGCCTCATCCCGCCGACGATCAACCTGGAAGATCCCGACCCCCAGTGCGATCTCGACTATGTGCCAAATGTGGCCCGCCCTGCCGAATTGGTAACAGTTATGTCAAACTCTTTTGGGTTTGGCGGTGTGAACGCGGTGCTCATTTTTCAGCAGCCGCGCCCGTGAGCCGGGGAAGCGGGTTTCAAACCCCGCCAGTACTGTGTTGTGTCAAACCTGCCCGTAGTGTGTCAAACCGGCTCGTACTGCAGGTGGCGTGGCATGAGCTGGCCGATGCGATACAGCAGTGTGTCGAAATCGAAGGGTTTTTCCACAAAGTCGGCGCAGCCAATCGCGCGGACGCGCGGGCCGGTCAGCAGCGTTGTGAAGACTGTGGTGCCAAGCATGGGCGTGGTTTCAAGGCCGCTGACGGAGCGCAGTTGGCGAGCGGCCTCCCAGGCTGGTTGGCCTGGCAGCGAGAGCGCTGCCAAGATGAGGTCGGGAGGAGTTTGTTGGGCCTGCGCGATCGCCTCACTGCCGGTTGCCGCCACCACCACTTGGTAGCCGGCAACCTGAAGCAGGCGACGCAGCAGCTCGCAATGGTCAGGCGTGTCGTCGACGATAAGAATAATTGGCCGCGCCATGGAAGTGACTTTCTGCTGGCTGTTATGCTATAATTCTACACTTGTTTGAATGCAGGTTTAGCGCCAAAAGATACGTCGCTTGTTACCCTTTTGTGATCGGTTAGCTGAGTTTTAGATATGATAGAAAATTGGGGCATCATCGGCCATCGTTGGGCCGTGGATTTTCTGCGCACATCACTCATCGGCGGTCGCGCCTCGCACGCATACCTGATTAGCGGGCCAGCCCAGCTTGGCAAGGCGCTCCTAGCGCTGCGGCTGGCGCAGGCGCTCAACTGCGACAGCAGCGAGCTATCCGGCGATCCATGCGGCGAGTGCCGCTCGTGTCGCCAGATCGCCCGCGGCATTCAGCCTGATGTGCGAGTTGCCGGGATGGCCAGCCAGGCGATCGGCGTGAAGCCAGAGGACGCGGCCAAACAGCGCGATCTCAAGATCGATACGGTGCGCGACTGGCTAGCCGATGTGAACCTGAAGCCGTATGAAAGCCGGCGGCGTGTGTTTATCCTGCACGACGCCGAGCGATTGAACGAGGCCGCCGCCAATGCGATGCTCAAGACGCTGGAGGAGCCACCGCCT
Organism: Roseiflexaceae bacterium; assembly: GCA_014381165.1. Taxonomy (GTDB): domain Bacteria; phylum Chloroflexota; class Chloroflexia; order Chloroflexales; family Roseiflexaceae; genus JACMIM01. The sequence continues at coordinate 2,623 of JACMIM010000130.1, read as the reverse complement.
TATGCCACGCTGGTGCTGGTGGCCAACACATCGGGCGAACTCATGGCCACGATCGTTTCACGCTGCCAGCCACTGAAGCTGCGTCCAGTGCCGCGCGCTGAGATTGCGACCGCGCTGCGCACACACAAACAGCTGGCTGCCGAGGACGCCGATCTGCTGGCGGCCTGGAGCGGCGGACGGCCCGGCTGGGCTTTTCAGATGGTCGAGACGCCGGACGTGCTGGCGGCGCAACAAGAGCAGCTGGAGCAGCTGATCGGGTTGGCCAACGTGCCGCGTGGTGAGGCTTTTCGCTGGGCCGAGGAGCAGGCCAAAGCCTACCGCAGCGGCGAGCAGGCCAAGGTGTTCGCGGCGCTGGCGCTCTGGCAGAGTTGGTGGCGTGATGTGATGCTTACGGCTGGCGGCGTGCCTGGCCAGATCACGCATATCGACATGCGCAACGACTTGGCCAAACTTGCGCGTAGCTACCGTATCGCCGAGGTGCGCGATTTCATCGCCAAACTCGATGCCACGGCCCAACAGCTGCGCGAGAACGTCAACCCGCAGCTGGCGCTGGAGAACGCGCTGCTCCACCTGCCGCAGATCGAAACAGCCCGGCGCTAAAGCAACCCGGCGCTAAAGCAACCCGGCGCTAAAGCAACCCGGCGCTAAAGCGCCGGGCTAATGGGATGGGGAAGCGAAATCATTTGTGGGTTATAAAGTTGAAGGTCTTTCGTTGCTCCTGCGGAGGGCAGGAAAACAACCAATATTGTTTCGCGTTTTAGCGCTTTGCGCCAAAACGCGAAACAAAAAGATACCTATTCCATGCTGCCGCAGGCGGAAGACGCCAATTGCGTAACTCCTTATCGTTATTTAGAAATCGCCCTTGGCCTGGAAGCTCTTGATGATGCGCTCCAGCGCAACCTGGTCGGCCTCGCCGACGACCTGGACTTGCAGCACGCCCAGAAACGATGTATCGGCGGGCGTGAACGCTACGACATACAGTTCAGTGGTCTTGCCATCGCAGGCCGACCAGTAATCATAGCGGCCTGTGTACACGTTGTCGTCGTAATCCTCGCGGGCGTTGCTGGTGCAGGTGTCGGTGAATTGGTAGTTGTCGAGCAGCTGATCGGGCGTGGTCGTTTCGCCCAGCGAGCGCGACACAGCGATGTACACTCCTGGCTGCGTCCAGTCCTGAAAGCCCTCGTTGCTGACCGCTGCACCAAGCTCGACGCCAATCTCTTCCTCATTGAACGACCAGGTGCCGTCAGTCGAAACAACAGTCCACTCCACCGGCACATCGACCGAGATCGCGCCGGTGTCGTGCGTGATGGTTTGGTACTCGCTGTAGTCGCTGGTGGCGGCAGCTGGGTCGGGTTCCTCGACGGGGGCTTCCAGTGTTTCTACCACTGCTAGCCCAGCATTCTCGGAGTTAATCTCGCCTTCCAGCCGCTCGTTGGTGCTTAGGCGCACCACCTCAAGGTTTACGGCCTCGCCGGGGTGGCTGCGGAGCACCTGGCAATACTTCTCCATCGTGCCATCTTCGCCCATTGGCGTGCTGTACATCGATGTAATCACATCGCCGGGCTTGACGCCAGCCTTGCTAGCAGGCGAACCGGGCTTGATCGAGCGCACCCAGATGCCCGAGATGTCTTCGTCGACAAAGGCCTCGCCATTCAAGCCGAGCGAGGTGTCGTCTTCGCCCTGCTTGAGCTGCTCGATCAGGTCGCGCACCTCGTCACCGCCAATCGCGAAATACTGGTTGGTCTTGCTGTCGCCGGCATAGTTGACACCAACCACTTTGCCATCCTCTGTGACTAGCGGGCCACCCGAACTGCCGGGGTTTGTGCGGGCGTCGTGTTCGAGCACACTGCTAAGCGAAGCCCAGTTGCTCTGGCCATCGACATTCAATTGCGTGATGCTGCCGCGCGTCGTGTCGATCGACTCGGCAAACAGCGGAAAGCCGAACGCGACAACATCCAGCAGATTTTTGACCTCACCCTCGTACCATTCGAGATATGGGTAGGGGCCGTCGCCAACCAACTGAATGACCGCCAGGTCAGAGCACTCCGAGACAGCCAGCACGCGCACATCGACGCCCTCAGCATCCTTGCTCGTGCCGCCAATATGGGCTTTAATCGTAGCTGCGCCGGTGACAACATGGTTGTTTGTGACAGCAATACCACTCGGGTCGATAATAAAACCTGAGCCGCTGCCAGCGCTGCTGGAGGCGGTGGTCTCGCCAAACTCGACGATACCGCCATCGACTTCTAGATAGATCACAGCCTGCTCGACATCGTCGATTTTCGAAACTAAGCTATCTGGGGTTGGGCTTGGCGGCACTGCCGTCGGCTCGGGCAGGGCGGTGGGTTCTGAGGCCGCAGCTGGAGCAGCGGTCGGCGTGACGGTAGTGGATGGCCCGCATGCGCTAAGCAGCACGGCCAAAAGCGCTGGGATCACCAGCGTGGACATCTTTCCATAGGTACCACGACGAAGGGCGAACATGCAAACCTCCAACATTCTAGGGAGAAAATACCGCAGGCCCAAAAAAACTATAGCATACTTTGCCGGCCGCGTGGAGCACAAAGCGGGTTTTGGGCCGCAGCCCCCCGAGAAAACCCCCTTCTTATTCCACAAATCCAGTAGG
>JACMIM010000129.1 GCA_014381165.1 Roseiflexaceae bacterium | reverse complement strand
GATAGCGGAAGAATGCAACCAACGGATAACCAGATTCTCAAAGGAGCACTCATGATGTACAAGCTGATCGCGCTTGATCTGGACGGTACGCTGCTCGACGAGCGCATGGCAATCCAGCCGCCAGTGCGCGCGGCAGTCGCGGCGGCGCAGGCGCAGGGCGTGGCCGTGACGATCGCCACCGGGCGCACCTTTCGCGCCACGCGGCCGTATGCCGAGGCATTGGGTGTACACGACCCAGTGATCTGCTACCAGGGCGGCGCGATCTTCGACAGCCAGACCGGCGTGATGTCCGACCCGGTGACCATCCCCGGCACGCTGGCCGCTGAGGGCGCTCAGGCTATGCTCGATCTCGGCCTGTTCTGCCTGGTGTATGCCGACGAGCGGCTGTACATTGCCGACGATACGCGGCCCGAGCTGGAGTATTATCTGGCATTTCACCCCGAGGGAGTTGACCTTGTGGTGACACCCGACCTGGTGGAGATAACAAAAACGCTATCGCCGCTCAAGGTGCAGTTCACCGCCGAGCCAGGTGTGATCGACCGCCACCTGGCGAGCTTCCAAGCGCGCTTTAACGGGCGAATGGAAGTATTGCGCGCGCACGACCATTACCTGGAGTTAACGCCGCTGGGCGTTAGCAAAGGCACCGCGCTGGCCAAGCTGGCCGCGCACATGGGTGTGCCACAAGCGCAGGTAATGGCGATCGGCGACCATTTCAACGATCTGGAGATGATCGAGTGGGCCGGCCTGGGGCTAGCCATGGCAAATGGTGCCCCCGAGGTTCAGGCCCGCGCCGACGCGATCATTCCTAGCGTCTACGATCACGGCGTGGCCTGGGCGATCGAGCGGTATGTGTTGGGGCAGGAGTGATGTATGTAGGACTTACGCACTTGGCGACTTCAGACTGTCAGCATGGAACATCTATCTTGTTTCGTTTTTTGGTGCTTTGCACCAAAAAACGAAACAATTATCAGCTCACTCTACGCAGGCGGCAGCGCTGGGACGATCAGCAACATGCGCGTGGCAATGCGACGGGGCCGGCTCTGGAAGCGGGGCGTTCGATAATCTACCATTGATATATTCTCAACCAATCTTTTGTAGCCGTTCTTGCGCAAATTGTCGTGCAATCTCATCGTCAGCGTACTGCTCGTGTAACAGGTAGTCTTTGTAGATTGCAAGAAAATAGTTTTCGAATACGAGTTCACGTTGACAGAGCTGGCGTAATCTGGTGCGGTCGGCCGCTGCTTCTGGTACGTGATAGCCCCACTGCAATCGGCAATAGTGATGAATTGCATCGAGATGATCTGCCCATTCATCATTAATAAAGTGGCGATACGCTGTAACTGCGGTTCGTTTATCAGCAACGAATATTGGCGTTTGCAAGGCGAGTAAGGCAGTTGCGATAAAGCCACTCGCATGGACTATCCGCTTGGTACTAGGCGTCATTGTCCCGTCAGGTGCATGCGAGCGTCGACCGGTATAGCCAAAAAACTCATCAGCGGGATCAAGGTATTCGAGTGGATATGGCAGTTGCGCTGGATGCTTGCGTTGCCCTGCAAGCACCAAAAAGGGAAAATGCATCAGCGTTCTAGTGTACACATCGTGCGGGACGAACGGGATTTGGTCACGAATGTCGGCACCGAAGACTGGCACGCTGGCACACTTCAGTGTGATAGCACCTAAGACTGGCCGCCAATCGGGCTGAAACTGTAAGCTATCAGCATGAATCAAGATTGTTTCGCCAATACTGTTGAGATCGAGATTACGCGGACTGATCAACTTACAGGCTGATTGTAGTGTTGTAAAGTGCTGCTGTTCGCCCGCCGTTTGCTGATCAATGAAGACCACACGCAAATCAATATCACTCAGTGGTGTGACAGCACCATCTGCACAACTGCCCTCGAAGTAATAGCCACGGATGCGCTTGGGGAAATGCGTCTCCATGACTGAAATGAGGCCAGAGGTGATCTGATCAATCTGCTCATTACCAGATGATGCTAGCAAGGCAAGCGGGTTTGCCATACGTTCTCTTTTTCAGCCCTCAGCCCTTCGCCCTCAGCCCTTGCTACAGCCGCCCTTCCTTCAGCACGCCGCCGAGCACAAACATCATGTTGGCCGGGCGCTCGGCCATGCGCCGCATCAGGTAGGGGTACCAGGCTGTGCCATAGGGCGTGTAGATGCGCACGCGGTAGCCTTCGCGCACCAGCTGCTCCTGAAGATCGCGCCGAATGCCATACAGCATCTGAAATTCAAAGCGGTCGCTAGCGATGCCATGCCGGGCGGCGTGTTCGCGGGTGGCCGTGATCATGCGCTCATCGTGGGTGGCGATGCCGGGGTAGGTGCCCTCGCTCAACAGCAACTGCATCAGCTTCACGAAGTTGTCGTCAACATCTTTTTTGGCGGGAAAGGCGACCGAGGCCGGCTCCTTGTAGGCACCCTTGCACAGCCGCACCCGCGCACCAAGCGCATTGATCGCGCGCACGTCGGCCTCGCTACGGAACAGATACGACTGGATGACCACGCCGACATTCTTGTGGCGCTGCCAAAGGTCGCGATGAATCTGGAGCGTCACATCGGTGTAGGCCGAGCCTTCCATGTCGAGCCGGATGAAGGTACCAAACTGCTCGGCTTGAGCCAGGATGCGGCGAATGTTGCGCTGTGCCAGCGCGGCGTCGATGTCCAGCCCAAGCTGGGTCAGCTTGACCGAGGCGTTGGCATCGGCCCCGGCTCGCTCGATTGCGTGCAGGATACCGATGTACTCGGCAGTGGCAGCGTTGGCGTCGGCAGCAGAAGCGACCGACTCGCCCAGGTTGTCCAGCGAGGCACTCATGCCAGCGGCGTTGATCGCGCGCACCGCATCCATGGTTTCGGCCAGCCGCTCGCCGGCAACGAACCGGCGCACCAGTGGCTTGGCCAGTGGCCCGCCGAACAGACTGCGCGCGGTCGGCTGCTCAGAAAGGTACAAAAGAGTTCCGCGAAGCATGGGTATGCCTTTATCGTTAATTAGGACTTACGCAGTTGGCGGTTCCTGCCTGTGGCAGCATGGAAGACAGGACTTTCGCTTAAAGAGTCTTTTTCGCCTGCGGCGGGCAAGGAATTGTTTTT
>JACMIM010000013.1 GCA_014381165.1 Roseiflexaceae bacterium | reverse complement strand
TGGGCGCAGCCAGCCGACTCTGGCCGCGCCCGGTGGCTGGATCGCGGCGGCGCGCTCGGCAGACACCAACCGCGCGGCCTTTGGCGATTCCCGCTGGACGCTGCTTTCCGGCACCAGCATGGCCGCGCCACATGTGGCCGGCGCGGCGGCGCTGCTGTTTGAACGCCAGCCCAACCTTTCTGCCGAGCAGGTGCGCGAGCACCTGTGCGCGGCAGCCCAGCCACACGCGGATGCCGACGGCTGGGGCGCTGGCCTGCTCGATCTGCGCCGACTGTTTGCCGACACTCAACCGATTGAGGCAGTCCTAGACGCGCCCGCGATCCACAGCACGGCCACTGCCACGCCAAGCTTTGCCGTTTCGGCAGGCGCGGGGCGCTGGTATGCCGTGGAGATCGCCAGCGAGCCAGCGCTGTTCGCCGACACCATGCAGCGCCGCTACACCGACGAGGCACAAGACGCCAACTTCTTCGCCAGCTGGCGCAACCAGCCACTGCTCGACGCGCCAAGTTACGCGCTACCAGAACGCGCGCTCCAGCTGATTCGCGCCATGCCCCAGGCCCAGGTGCGCCTGCTGACCAGCGCAGCGCCCGACCGCTGGAGCGACGTGCGTAGGTCTACGCCTGGTCGCGCCGTCTCGACCGCGACTGCCCACAACTCATCCGCTCCCAACGCATCGGCAACCAATGGGCTGCTGGTCGAATCGATACTTGCGGGAGAACACGAAAGGACAGCGACCATGAGTGACATCAAGAGCGACAAGAAGACCCGGCCCGCTGGCGCACCGCCTGCCGACATGGATGTTGCCGAGATCGACACCATCGCCGGGGCGGTCGCCGTTCACGCCGGCCAGACCGACATGGCCGCCCGCGCGATCGGCCTGCCTGCCGCCGCGACCGAGGACGAGGTGACCGCCGACAATGTGACTGGGCAGGCGCTGCCCTCGGCTGCCTATGGGTTGTTCGTGCGGCGCGTCGGGTTGGCGGTGGCGGCGGCGCAAAGCTCGCTGGACGACAACAGCGTCGAGGCCGCTCAAAAGCTGGCGGCGGTCAAGGTGCCAGCCCTGATCGCCATGAACCAGGTCGTCAACGAGAATGGCGAGTTGGTCAGCGTCGACCCAGTGGTGCAGGAGGTCTCGCTCATCCAGTACATCCAGCCGACGTTCTATCAGTTTCGCACGGTGCAGATGTTCGCGCGCTTCGACGTGACCTCGTTCGACAGCGCTGGCGAAACCCAGATCAGCTCGTCGGTCAGCGGCAGCAACAGCGCGAGCGGGCGCTCGAATAGCAATGGCAGCGTTGGCGCGAGCTTTCTGGGCATTCCGGTTGGCAGTGTTGGCGTTGGCGGCGGCAGCAGCAGCGCCAGCAGCAGCAGCTTCGACCGCGACAGCGAAACCAACGTTTCGACTGAATTCGAATCGGCACGTTCCAGCGGCACCAGCTATATGTATGCCGAGCTGCGCCCGCGCACCGACACGCGCTTTCCACGCCCACTGATCGTCCGCCAGGGGCCGCAACTGAGTATTCGGCCCGATAAAACTAGCCTGAACGTCGCAGGCGAGGTGGCCACGCTAACAATCAGCCTGACCGGCAAGGGCATCACGCTCAACCAGACCAGCCGAGTCGAGGTGTCGCTGGAGGGGCCGGGCACGCTTTCGGCCACCGGCAGCATCACGCTGACCAACGCCGCCGACGGCAACGGCCGCACCGGCACGCTGACCCTGACCCGCAGCGCGACCGATCCAGTCGGCACGGCGGTGATCAGGATGGTGCTAGGCGTGATGAACGCCAGCGCGTCGGTTCGCTTCCCAGCTCTGCCGCCAGTCTAGAAACTATCGATTTTTGTTTCGCTTTTTGGCCCAATCCGCCAAAAAGCGAAACAATTGAAAGTTGTTTCGCCGATGTCCAACGACAGTGTCTTCCGCGCGACCACCGCGCCGCTGACCGACATGTTGCGCCAGATCGCGCTCGATATCGCCCAGGCTCAGGCCGCGCTCGATGCCTTTGCCGAGGCCCAGGCCGCCGGAGCGCCCGAGGCTGGGGCGGTATTGCCGGCGCTGGCGTTCTACTTTCCTGAGATCGAGGTCGACCTGCGGCTTGGCTTCACGCTGACGCGCTTCGAAGGGCGGCAAACGCTCAGTGTCACGCCGGCCAACCCGACCGCCAGCGGCTTTTTCAAAAGCACCAGCTTCAGCAGCCGCCTGCGCGCCCGCATCGCGCCACGCGCCGCACTGCTGCACGAGGAGCCAAGCGATGAGTGACCGCACACCTATCTTCGGCAACCCGCCGCGCGTGTTTGCCACACGGCGCGGCCAGGTTGGAGACCTTCCACCAGAGCAACAGGTCGAAATCTATCTCAAAGTGGTCGAACAGTTGGCTGGAAAAGTTGCGTCGGTGCAGAAGGACACACAGGAGCAAGCCGAGCAGGCCCGCCGCCTAAAGCCGGCTGAGGCTGCACCAGCCCTGCGCAAACAGCTGGGGGTTTACCACGAGGTTCTTGCGCCGCACATTGCCGGGCTTGGCGACGCGCTCGATCTGGACGACAGCGATGTTTCGCTGTTGCGCAGCCGGCTGGAGCAGTGCCAGCGCGACCTGACCGAGGCCCAGGCCGAGCTGTTCAAGCTGCGCCAAGAGCAGCAGTTTTGGCAGCGCGATGCGGCTGAACGTCAGGCCACCATCGACGACCTTCAGCGCCAGAATAACGCGCAAGCCGAACGGCTGCGCGAGTTCGAGGGCCGCGTTTCGACCGAGCCAGTTAACTTCGGCCTGGCACTCGGTCAGGCTGTGGATGCCATTCAGCAGGGCTTGACCTCGCTTGCCAACCCGTATGTCGACTACGGCTTACAGGAGTTCGACCTGCAAACCCAGGTCAACCTCCAGCTCGACGACCAGCAGCGCCTGACCATCCGCTTTCCCGGTGTGAACGAGCAGATCGCACCACAGAACCTCAGCCAGCTCCAATTGCGCCTGCGCCCGATTCCAAAAACGCAAGCGCCCGCGCCGTAGCCGCAGGCCTCGCGCCCGCCCACGGCGAAGACCGACGATCTACGATGAGGGCGGGCACGAGGCCCGCCCCGACGCATTGATCACGGCGATTTTCTTTGAGCATCAGCGCCGCGCCGCAACCATGCGCATGCCGTGGCGCGGGCGCAGTGTAATCAATGGCCGGGTGTCGACCACATGACCGGGGGCGAGCTGTAGCCGCCACTGCTGGGCGATTGTCGCCA
>JACMIM010000128.1 GCA_014381165.1 Roseiflexaceae bacterium | reverse complement strand
TTAGGAGTTACGCAGTTGCCCAACAGATTTCATTTCGCCTGCGGCGGGGTGGAAATAAGCAATAATTGTTTCGTTTTTTTGTGCGTTGCACCCAAAAACGAAACAAAAAAATATATTTTACACGCTGCCGCAGGCTGAAGTCGCGAACTGCGTAAGCCCTAACATCTATAGGACGTATACAGTGGGCGAGCAACACGTCTATTCTACCGCAAGAAACGCATCGACTGTGCTGCGCAGGGTCGCGTAATCGTCGATCACCAGAAACTGTGGGAATTCGGCGATCACATTGGCGGGCGCGTGGAACAGCACGCCGGTCTCGGCCTCGCCCAGCATGCCAGTATCGTTGTAGCTGTCGCCCATGGCCAGCACGCGAAAGCCCAGCGCCTTGAACGCGCGCACCGCCTCGGTTTTGCCATCGGGCTGGCGCAGCCTGTAGCTCGTAATCATCCCGCGCTCATCGACCAGAAGTGAGTGGCAGAACAGCGTCGGTAGGCCGAGTTGCCGCATCAGCGGCATGGCGAATTCGTAAAACGTGTCGGAAAGAATCACGACCTGGCTGTGGCTGCGTAGCTCATCTAGGAATGCGCGCGCGCCCGGCAGCGGCGCGATCGTGTCAATCACATCCTGGATGTCGCGCAGCGTCAGGCCATGCTCGCGTAGCAGGGCCAGCCGCCCCTGCATCAGCTGATTGTAATCGGGAATTTCGCGGGTGGTCAGGCGCAACTGCTCGATGCCGGTCTTCTCGGCAACGGCGACCCAAATCTCAGGTACGAACACGCCTTCGAGGTCGCTCGCAATCAGGGCGGGCTTTTTGGTCATCGTCACCTCACATACACATCGCTCAACATCACGCCGAGCTGGCGTAGATCGCCGCCCTGGCTGCGTTGAGCTGGGTAGAACACCGGCGCGCGCAGGTCGATCTCAAGCAGGCTGGTGCCGGTCTGGTTGGCAGGGAGCGGCAGCAGGTACACGCGCCACATTCCTGGCTTGACCGCGACCGTCTGCGTCACACCACCGATTATAACCGCTACCACTGTCGGCTCTGGCACGGCCAAGCGCAGCCCAATGGTTGCGCCCGGCTCGAGCGCGGCGGGTAGTGGTAAGCGCAGGTGGGCGCGCCCGGTCATCCAGCGGAATGTACCGATGTTGTCGGCCTCGGCGGCTGAGAAGCCACTGATGTAGCCGATATCGCGCCCATCGCCCAGGTGAATGCTGCGAGCGGGTAGCGGCGGCGTCCAGCGTTGTGCCCAGGCCTGCACATCCAGCCCGGTGGTCGATTCGGCGTAGTTCAGGTTGGCCACCTGCTCTGGCCCGCCGCCGCCGGCCACCAGTTCAACTAGCCAGCCGGTGCGCCGCGCGACACCAGCAACCGTCGCCGCTGCCTGCGCACGCTGGCCCTGAGCTAATTGGGCTAGTGCGATCTGCACGGTCGCATCGACAAAATTGGCTTGAGCCGCCAGCGCAGCGCGGTAGTCCTGCTCGGCAGCCGCGAACTCGCCCCGCGCGAATGCCGCGTCGCCCGCCCGCATAGCGCGCTCGCGTGCCTCGCCGCGCCAGATAATCGCCGGGTAATCGCGGTAGCTCACCAGCAGGGCAAAGAAAACGATCAGGATGCCAACTTGCATGAAAGGCCAAAGACGAAAGCCCGAGCTGTTTTGGCCTTTCGTCGCTCGTCGTTCGTCGTTCGTCCAAATCAGCGCTACCTGACCACTGCCATACAGTGCGATCAACATCCAGATTGGCAGCAGGTAGCGCGGCTCGACGTGAAAGACTACCACGGTGGCTAGCGTGTAGCCGAGCCAGGCAAGCACGAACAGGCGGTTGTGCCAGCCCTCGCGCACAGGCCCGGCCAGCGCCATCAAACCCGCAGCAGTGAAGACCAGCCAGAGCGTGTCGCCAAGCAGCCCCAGTGGTGCAGCCTGGCGCAGCGGCCGGTCGTAGAAGCTTTCCCCCACGTAGTAATCCTCGACGAACTGGGCCTTCCAGACGTGCTGGAAGTGCGGCCAGGCGTTGCGAACAAGCGCGCCGGGATCGCGGGCCAGAATCTCGCGGGCCTTGGCCTGGGCGTAGGTGGCGCGCTGTCCCTGCGGCATGGTGCGCAATTCCTCGATCTTTGGCACGCGCAGCGCCGGCTCCTCGAGATCGAGCCACAGATTGACCTGGCCCAGTGTATCGACTGGAATGAACGTGCCGTACATCACATAGTTGCGCGCCGTCCACGGCAGCACCACAGCTAGGGTGCAGGCGGCGACCACTATGCAAGAACAGAGAACAGAGAACAAAGAACCGGGAACCGCAGAACCGGGAACCGCAGAACCGGGAACCGCAGAACCGGGAACCGCAGAACCGGGAACCGCAGAACCGGGAACCGGGAACCGGGAACCGGGAACCGGGAACTGTGAATCAGGAAGCGCGAACCGGGAACCGGGAACCGCGAACTGCGAATCAGATTTTCGTCGATGAATTGAGGTGCTGTTTGGCATGGCTTGTGCGCCCCGGCGTTTCGCCCACCAGCGTACCACCAGCCACAGCGCCACAAACGCCAGGCTATACAGCGCAGGCGAGCGCACCAGGGCGGCTACGCCGAGGATCAGGCCGGTCAGCGCAAGGTCGCCCCAGCGATTGCTCTTGTCGAAGCGGAGCAAAAACCAAAAATGGGCAAGAAACAACGTGTTGAACAGCAGCTCGCTGAACAGCAGCGAGGGCTGCTCGACGAACGGGTACCACAGCGCTAGAAAGGCCGCGTAGAGTAGACCGGCTCCACGGCTGCTAAACAGCCGCGCCGCCACGGCGTAGCCGAGCAGCACCTGGAGCGCGCCGACCGCCACCTGCGCCAGCTTGATCGCCAGCAGGCCAAGCGAGAGATCGCCAGCCTGGACGCCAAGCCGCAGCCCCGCCGCGAAGAGTGCCACGTTGCCGGGCGGGCGGATGAGCCAGAAATCATCGCGGTACTCGCCGGTCAGCGCCAGCCGCAACGCACGGCGGTAGTAGTCGCCATCGTCGGCAGTCGAGCTGGCCGGGTCGATTGGGTTGATCAGCACCAGCCACAGCCGCAGCCCGACGCCAATCACCAGGAGTGACAGCAGTGCCCAGCGTGCCAGGGCCACCGTATCACGGTTGCGCACCAGCGCCCGCCGCAACGGTATGCTCGATTCTATCGGCTGTGTTCTGTTGGTCATCTTTGTTAGGACTTACGCAGTTGGCGATTTCAGCCTGCGGCAGCATGGAACATCTATCTTTTTTGTT
>JACMIM010000127.1 GCA_014381165.1 Roseiflexaceae bacterium | reverse complement strand
TGGGGTCGGCGGTCGGCATGGGTGGCGCGTTGGGGTCGGCGGTCGGCATGGGTGGCGCGTTGGGGTCGGCTGTTGGCAAGAGTGGGTCGACCGTAGGCGCGGGCGGTGGGTTCAGAAACACTGGCCTGCCATCCGGCCCGATATCGGCAGGGTTGACCGTATACTTATTCGGCCAGGGCTGGAAGTTGGTGCTGAACAGCTCACGCGGGCGCTCGACACCGCCATCCACCACCGTGCGGTAGACCTCGATCACCATGCCGCCGCGCGCCGTGTCAGTACGTTTGACCGTGCCGACTGGCTGCTTGGGGTCGGGCACATACTCGGGCTTGTCGATCGCGGGCGTGCGCTTGATGATTTCGTGAGTGAGCGAAACCGTGCGATCCGGCTTGGTGCCATACAACGCCACTTCGGCCAGGCCGTTGCGTGGGTTGGCTGTAGCCTGCATCAGCAGCCACGCGCCGGTGTCATTAACGAACTTGAGATCCTGCACCCCGGTGAAGATTGCTGCGTCGAGGCCGGGGCCATCGCCCTGCGGCCCTAGGCCATACTTATCGTACCAACTGATGTAAAAGGTATGCTGTTTGCGATCGCTGATCGGCAGGCCGGCCCAGAACGCGGCGCGAAACACGGTAGTCGAGTCCTGGCAGATGCCGCCGCCAAATTCCAATTGGGTGCGGTTCTGAATGATCGCATAGCCCTCCACAAAACCATTGGCGGCATCAATCTCGCCAATCGTATTGTTGAACGAGAACTCTTCACCCGGCGGGATCAGCACGCCATCGAGTAACTTCATGCCGGCCAAAACATTGGTCACACGGTATGGCGCGGATTCACTGAAATCGCTTTTACCGATTGAGACAAGTTCCTTGATGCCGAGTGTGCCCAGCTTCGCCTCGGTGATCGTCGGCTGCAGCGGCCTGGTCGAAAGCGTCAACTCGCGGGTGCTACCCGTGAAACTGCCGATCAGCGCGTCGATCATCTTCTGCGCGTCGACGCGCGCGCCCACACGGACCGGCCCAACGATCTTCAAATCGCCATTATTCCAAGCCACGCGCGGCTCAAGCACTTTTTTCTCGGTGCGCTCGGCAAACAACGCAACCCGTTCGGCCAACCGATCGCGGTCTAGCCCCGCCTCCAGCATGCCGCGCTCAGGCGTGAAGCGCAACATCGGCAGAAGCACCTCGGCGTCCCAGGTGAAGGGCTGCTTATTCGGCGGCAGGATCATGACAAATGGGCTGGCCATGAGTTCGTTGGCGCGTTCGATCGCGGCGGCGGCATCGGCATCGTCGATCGCGGGCGTGGCTTCGACAACCTGAAGCACGAGCTGCCGCGCCGTGGCGCTTTCGAGCGCGTTCGTCGCCGCATATTGCGTCGATTCAAGGTCAAGCACGCGGCCAGCTTTGGCTGGCGTAGCAACCAGTCCGGCCACAGCGGCTTGCACCTGCGCGTCCACCGGCGCAATGCCGATCTTACTGCCGATCTGTTGCAAGTACGTGCGCAGGCGAGCCTGATCGACCACGACCTGGAGCTGATTATTTTCAGCCGTGATGGTTGCGCCAAGCTGCTCGGCAGTTGGTTGCCAGCGTTTACCCGCAAAGGTCAGCGTGAGTGGCCGCTTGGCCAGGGCATCGCGGGCGGCGGCGACAGTTGGCGCAACATCGACCGTCGGCGTGGTAACGATGGTCGCCGTCGGCACTGCGGTTGGGTCGATCTGGCTTGTTCGTTGCGTTCCGCACGCCGCCAGCACAAGCGAAAGCGCCAGTGGAGCCGAGCAAGCAAGCAAGCGTGTGTTGAGTAGCAGGCGGAGCTGCTCGCTCAAGCGCGGGGGCGTTCCTGGCACGAAGACCTCCAGCACAAAAGAATCCAACCACACTCCAGCGCGCCAACAGCTAGGCAAATCTGCAACACCAGGAGCGTGTAAAGCTTCACAAATACAAGCAGCCACTATACCGAGTATGGCTACGATTGTCAATGCAATTTTGGGGCCGTAATAAAGAACGATCGCGTGACATGTTTTATCGCAGGCCAATTCTCTGTAAGGGCTTACGATCTGATTGACAAGCGCAAACATCAGTGCGAATATATGCCGCAGGACGACGCTAGTTTAGCCCGCGCAGGCGGGCTTCGTAACCGTAGCCGAGGGCTTCAGCCCGCCGGCGTTGGGCGACCGCGTTTTTCCGCTGATTAAGAGAACCAAATCTATGCGCTACCTACTTGGCCTCGATATTGGCACCTCTGGCGCGAAGGCGCTGCTATGCGACCAGGACGGCGCGGTGCGTGCGACTGCGCTGGTCGAGTATCCGCTGCTTTCGCCCCAGCCGCTTTGGAGCGAACAACACCCCGCCGACTGGTGGGCCGGGGCGCGGGCGGCGCTGCGTCAGGTGCTCGCGCAGTCCGGCATCGACGGCAGCCAGGTGGCGGGCCTGGGCTTGACTGGCCAGATGCATGGCGCGGTATTCCTAGATGCGGCGGGCCAGGTCATCCGCCCAGCGTTGCTGTGGAACGACCAGCGCACCGCCGCCGAGTGCGCCGAGATTACGTCGACGGTGGGTGCGGCGCGGCTGATCGAGCTTGCTGGCAACCCGGCCCTGACCGGCTTTCAAGCGCCAAAAATCCTCTGGCTGCGCAACCACGAGCCGCAGCACTACGCGCGGATAGTCCAGGTGCTGCTGCCAAAAGACTACATTCGCCTGCTGCTGACCGGAGCAAGCGCCACCGACGCCTCGGACGCCGCCGGCACGCTGCTGCTCGACCTGCGCAGCCGCGATTACAGCGACGAACTATTGCAGCGGCTCGACATCCCGCGTGCCTGGCTGCCGCGCGTGTTCGAAGGCCCGCAGATCACTGGCGGCCTGCTGCCCGAACTGGCCGCCGAGCTAGGCCTGCCGGTTGGCCTGCCAGTGATAGCAGGTGGCGGCGACAACGCGGCGGCGGCGGTGGGCACCGGGGTTGTGCGCGCCGGCCTGGTCAGCAGCAGTATTGGCACCAGCGGCGTGATCTTCGCGCATGCCAACACGATCGCGCTCGACCCGTTGGGCCGCCTGCACACGTTCTGCCACGCCGTGCCCGGCCAGTATCACCTGATGGCCGTTACGCTGGCAGCAGGCGGCGCGTTTCGCTGGTGGCGCGACGCCATTGGGACTAGAAACTTGAGGCTTGAGACTTGGAGCGAAAGCGAAGGGGTTGATGCTGCGAGTCCCAAGCCCCAAGCCTCAAGCCCCACCTACGATGACCTAACTTCGCTGGCCGCAACAGTTCCACCTGGAGCCGAAGGGCTGCTGTTTCTGCCCTACCTGACCGGCGAGCGCACGCCGCACCTCGACCCGCTGGCGCGTGGCGCGTTCGTGGGGCTGACGGCCCGGCACACACTGGCGCATATGAGCCGTGCGGTGATGGAGGGCGTCGTCTATGCGCTGCGCGACGGCCTAGAGATTATGCGCAGCCTGAATGTGCCAATTAGCCAGATTCGTGTGACTGGCGGCGGCGCACGCAGCTCGCTCTGGCGACAAATGCAGGCCGATATCTACGGCGTGGAGGTAGCCACCCTTGCTGCCGAAGAAGGCCCAGCGTATGGTGCGGCCCTGCTGGCCGGCGTCGGCGCGGGCGTGTTTGCGACTGTCGGCGAGGCGGTCGAGCGCTGCGTGCGGGTGGCTGGCGTCACGCAACCTAGCCCCGCCGATAGCGCCCGCTACAACGCGGTCTATACGATCTATCGCGACACCTACGCCGCGCTGCGCACGACCATGCACCGGCTGGCGGAGCTGTAGGGTTGCATGTATCGGTCTCTGTGAAGTGACCTGGAGCGCACGTCGCGGGTTTCGCGCCGGCTGGCGGCGGCGCTCGGCCAGGTCATACCCTTGACGACACCAAGTTCAGAATCCTCTCGTTGTATACCAGTAGAACCAAAGCAGAGTCACGCCAATCGTAAGCGGTACAGCGACCTTCGATTTCATTCGTATGAGTAATAACACCGCAAGAACTACAAACTCGGTTGTTGCTCTTAGAAAAGCAGTGTCTTCAACCCATACTGATTCTGTTAGAGAAATACACAACATCAAATAAAATAGCCACGACAAACTCTCGTGATTGAAGTATTTATTTTTGATCACCAGTACTGTCGTCGCTATAGCTATCGCTAGTAGAAAGCAACTGTATACGAACCATAGTTGTTTCAAGTATGTGTCGAGCGAGATTACTTCTATTACTAATTTCAGTATGCCAGAGAATGGCAACCCAATGTTGTTGCCACTAGCACTCAATAAGGGTATTTCTCCCCATATCATTCCCAGAAATGCCTGCCAACCGATATAAACTGCGAGGGGTATGAAAAAGTAGTTGCTCCATCGAAAGGTGCCTGATGTAATTTGTTTATAAATACCTACAATAAGAACTGATAATATCCATAATAAAGCTGTCTCCTTAGCGAGTATTGCTGCTGTTGCAGCTAGAGCGCTGAACAAGTAATACCGTTTTGTCAATAATTGAAGGCTTAGAATTATTAAACTAACTTCAACTATTTCTGTTAAATTACGAGATACACTGAAAAGAAACCCTGGGTATAATACCACGGCAAGTCCGAAGATAACGTGACTTCCGACGCCTTGTATGTACTGTCCTGTAGCATACGCAATAAGACACAAAAAAGCTACATTTACGCCAATCATCACGATAGGTACATAATAACTATTGCCCGTGGATAGTATCCAAGTAAAGAGGGGATACAAGATTCGCTGATTTCGATAAGGTGGGTTATCAATAACTATGCCAAAGTCTGTTTTTTTTGTAGTAAATGGATCGAGAGCAAGTCGGTAGTAAAACTGGCCATCGTAACCATAAGAATTCTCCAAAACAGTCAGTCCTTCAGGCGCTACATTGGAGTCAGTAAACATATCACCCGCTTGGATAAAATATGAAATATCATTGTTGTGCAGCGATAATGTAGTAACTATAAATGATGCATATGCAGTAAGAGTTAGCAAAATTAATAGAAGCGGATGATTTGAATGGTAATAAGCACGGGTAAGCGCTCTTTGAAACGTTGCTACCATGGCGCTTATGTTCCTTACTCGATTGGCAGCAGTTCGGTCGCCGCCGCGACGCGGTTGACAATTCCCCGCCTGCCCTGCTACAGTGGCGTTGCGGCGGACACCGGCGTGCGCCGCTTTGTCGCACACAGGAGGATGCACCCGTGACCACCGATACGACCACCCGGCTTGAAACATTGCAGATCGTGCTCGACGGACTGATGCGGCGCTATCAGCAGCGCGTCCCCGATGTTGGCGGGATCGTGCAGGCCATGGTTGCCGACCAGATTATTGCCAGCCCCACGCAGATCGAGAACGACCATATCGCCTTCCGAACCATGGGCGTGCCGCAGCTGGGCATTCGCTCGTTCGAGAAGCTGTTTGTGCATTACGGCTACACGCGCCGCGAGCCGCTGCATTTTGCCGCCAAGAAACTGGACGCCTTCTGGTACGCCCCGCCCGAGCCGCGCTTTCCGCGCATTTTTGTCAGCGAGCTGCGCGTTCAAGATTTGAGCCAGCAAGCTCAGCGCATCATCAGCTCCTATACCGACGAAGTGGCGGGCGACCCGGTCGACGCACTCGACCTAGACGATGGTGCGCAGGTCGACGATTTTCTGCACCGCGCGCTGTGGCGGCTGCCGACCTGGGCTGATTTCCAGCGTTTGAGCGAAGAAAGTGAGTACGCGGCCTGGGTGATCTACAACCGCTACTACCTGAACCACTTCACCATCAGCATTCACAACCTGCCCGAGGGCTACGACCAGATCGCCAGCTTCAATGCCTTTGTCGAGCGCCATGGGTTCAAGCTGAACGACGCCGGTGGCACGATCAAAGTCAGCCCCGATGGCGGCCTACTGCAAAGCTCGACTGTGGCCGAAATGATCGAAGCCAGCTTCGCCGAGGACGAGACCCATACCATCTCCGGCTCGTATGTCGAGTTTGCCGAGCGTCGCCCGCTGCCGCAGTTCGCGCACCTGCCCAAAGCCCAGATCACGCGCGAGATGCGCCGCGAGGGCTTTGAAGCTGGCAATGCCGACAAAATCTTCGAAAGCACCTACACGAGCCAGACCGCCAAACGCAGCTAGGATCGCTAACCCGCGCGAAGGGCCGAACATTTTTGCCACGAAGACACGAAGGTACGAAAGTACAAAGGCTCGAGGAGTAGTTTTCTTAGCCTTCGCGTCTTCATGGCCACTATTCTTAGGAAAGGAACCAGCGTGATCGCAGCACAGCAGCAGGCGTTCTATGACCAAAATGGCTATGTGGTGGCTAGCGGATTGTTTACACCCGCAGAGACAGCGCGCTTCCGTGAGCACTTCACGACACTGCGCGAGAACGGCCAGATCTACCCTGGCGACGACGCGGGCATCGATTCGACCTCGACCGACCCGCTGCGCCGGTACCCGCGCATGATCCAGATGCATCGCTGGGATGCAATCGGGCTGGAATTCCTGCTCGATCAGCGTATCGGCGCGTGGCTGACCGGGCTAGTCGGCGTCGAGCCGCTGGCCGTGCAGACCATGTTGTACTTCAAGCCCGCCGGCGCGCGTGGCCAGGCCCTGCACCAGGACAATTACTACCTGCGTGTTCAGCCCGGTACCTGCATGGCCGCATGGCTCTCGCTCGACGCTTGCGACGAGGCCAATGGCTGTATGCAGGTCGTCCCCGGCAGCCACACATGGCCAACGCTGTGCAGCGTCAAGGCCGACACCAGCCAGAGTTTCACTGATGTCACCGTACCCATCCCGGCAGGCACACCAGTGGTGCCGGTGACAATGCAACCAGGCGATGTGCTGTTCTTCAACGGCCAGATCGTCCACGGCAGCTTCCCCAACACGACCGCCGACCGCTTTCGGCGCGCGCTGATCGGCCACTACATTCACGCCGAGGCCGACAAAGTGGCGAACTGGTATCACCCAGTGCTGCGGCTAGACGGCAGCGAGGTCACGGTCGACGCCAGTGAGAACGGCACCCGTTGCGGCGTCTGGATCGAGCAGAACGGCCAGCCCGCGATCGAGGTGAATGCATACGAGGTGATCGGCAAGGGACGGGAGTGACAAGATGACGAGATGACAAGATGACAAGATGACGAGATGACGAGATGACGAGATGACGAGATGACGAGATGACGGCCCCAACCCTGTAGCAGCGAAGCATGTGCCCGCTAGATCGGCACCG
>JACMIM010000126.1 GCA_014381165.1 Roseiflexaceae bacterium | reverse complement strand
TTACTCACAATCGTCGCACAGCAAGATGATGGTTCTGGTGGTGGGGCAGTCGGCGCGATCTTCGGTCTCCTCGTCGCAGTCTTGGTCATTGCAGGAATGTGGAAACTATTCACGAAAGCCGGTAAGCCGGGCTGGGCGGCAATCATTCCGATCTACAACATCGTGGTTTTGCTGCAAATTGCTGGCAAACCGCTGTGGTGGATTGTGCTGCTATTCATCCCGTTCGTCAATTTTATCGCGATCATTATGATCTGGGCTGCCGTGGCAAAATCGTTTGGGAAAGGCATCGGCTTCACGCTTGGCCTGGTGTTCCTAAGCCCAATCTTCGTGCCGGTGCTTGGATTTGGTGGGGCGAACTACGTTGGCTCGGCTACCTAGATCTCCTGAGTGACACAAGTTAACGAACCACGCGCTACCTGCACCGCCGCCCTAATTGATTGGGGCAGCGGTGCATTTTCAGTGCAGGTTCATGTCTTATTTCTCGTTTACACCAGGAGTCAACGCCATCCGCTTCGAGCAGCGGCGGGGTGGGATGGGTTGCCTTCTTCTCATAACTTGGGTATAATGAAAGCCAGTACACAAACAGATGCGCTGAGGTGTAGTGATGTATTGTGATCGTGATCTGCAAATGGGGATGAACATGTGCCGGCGTACACCGGTTATTTCCCCCTGCTGAACGCCTTTCCGACACACGAACTTCCGAGGGCCGCCCAGCTGGGCGGCCTTTTCTGTTGCTGACCAAAGGAGTTTGTATGGCTGAACACATTCACGTTTCTGTGGCCTGGCCGTATGCCAACGGCCCGTTCCATGTCGGCCACATTGCCGGAGCCTACCTGCCCGCCGATATTTTCGCCCGCTTTCAGCGGCTGCACGGCAACCATGTGCTCATGGTCTCCGGCTCGGATTGCCACGGCACGCCGATCACACTCAAGGCCGAGCAGGAAGGCGTGCCAACCCAGCAGGTCATCCGCC
Organism: Roseiflexaceae bacterium; assembly: GCA_014381165.1. Taxonomy (GTDB): domain Bacteria; phylum Chloroflexota; class Chloroflexia; order Chloroflexales; family Roseiflexaceae; genus JACMIM01. Next base: position 2,435 of record JACMIM010000126.1, on the reverse strand, counting down.
GCTATCACGAATCGTTTTTGCACACCTTTGCGGCGCTGGGCATCTCATTCGACCTGTTCACACAGACCTACACCGATAACCACTACGCGGTCACTACCGATCTGTTTCTGCGCCTTCAGCAGCGGGGTTATATTTACAAGCAGACTATGACCGGCTCGTACTCCGAAGGGCTGGGCCGCTTTCTGCCCGACCGCGAGGTCGAAGGGCAGTGCCCGCACTGCGGCTATGCGAATGCGCGCGGCGACCAGTGCGACAATTGCGGCAAGCTGCTCGACCCGCCGGATCTCATCAACCCGCGCGCGCGGATCGACGGCTCGGCGATCAGCTTTCGCGATACCGAGCACTTCTTTCTTGATCTGGCCAAGCTGGAGCCGGTGCTGCGCGAGTGGCTAGACGGTACCGACCGGGACTACTGGCGCGCAAATACGGTGCAATTCACCCAGAACTGGCTGCGCGAGGGGCTACGTGGGCGCGCGATCACGCGCGACCTGGAATGGGGCGTGCCGGTGCCGACCGCCGACGCGGGCTTTGCCGACAAGCGCATCTATGTCTGGTTTGACGCGGTGATTGGCTACCTCTCGGCCTCGATCGAGTGGGCCGAGCGCACCGGCGAGCCAGACAAGTGGAAAGACTGGTGGAACCCTGGTGCAGCAAAGATTTACAACTTCATTGGCAAGGACAACATCCCATTCCACACGATTATCTGGCCGGCGATTCTGCTTGGTGTCGGCGGCCTGAACCTGCCCTACGATGTGCCAGCCAATGAGTTCCTCAACCTGGAGGGCGAGAAAATGAGCACATCGCGCAACTGGGCGCTGTGGGCACCAGATATTCAGGATCGCTACCAGCCTGACCAGATTCGCTACTACCTGACAGCAAATGCCCCGGAGGGCCGCGATAGTAATTGGTCGTGGGCGGAGTTCGTGCAGCGCAACAATGCCGAATTGGTGGCAAACTGGGGCAACCTGGCCAACCGCGTGCTGAATATCGCGCACAAGCACTTTGGCGCGGTGCCAACGCCGGGCGAGTTGAGCGCGGGCGACCAGGCGCTGATCGCTGATGCCGAGGCTGCGTTTACGCGCATCACGGCGCTGTACAGCGCTGTGAAGCTCAAGCAGGCCTTGCAGGAGACGCTGCTGCTTTCGCAGCGGGTCAACCAGTATCTGGCCGAAACCACACCCTGGAAGCTGGTCAAGGACGACAAAGACCGCGCCGCCACGGTGCTGTTCGTCTGCCTGCGCGTGATCGACACACTGAAAATCCTGTTCGCGCCGGTGCTACCGTTCTCCAGCCAGCAACTGCACGAACTGCTCGGCTACACTGGCACGATCTCGCCGCAGCCACGCATCGCCGAGGCCAGGGATAAGGACGGCGGCACGCGCCAAGTGCTTTCGGGCGAGTATGCGACCGGTGCAGTCTGGGCGCAGAGCCAGCTAGCCGCCGGGCAGATCATCCAGCCGCCCACGCCGCTGTTCCGTAAGCTCGAAGAAAGCGTGATCGACGAGGAACTAGCGCGATTACGGGCAGCCCAATAACTCGATGCTGCAAATGGTGGAGCGGCTCGCGGGCCGCCCGCACCCTGAAAGGATGAGTTCGATGGATGCAACCCTCACCCGCACACTTTTCGCCGGCTTCTTTGGTCTCGTCATGGCCATCCTGGCGCTACGCACCCAGGGCCAACCCTACCGGCGCGCCTCGCTAGGGCTCAGTGCGGTTGGCCTGATGCTTCTAGCCAGCTACAGCGCCGTACCCAGCTTTGCTGCAGCACCCTATCTCGCATTGGTGATGCTGGTCTTCGCGATGGTCGCCTACATTATGTCCTGGGTCAAGGGCGAGGTACTCAAGCGGCACCAGGAGCTGCGCGCAAAGATGGAGGAGCAGCTCAAGCGCCGCCGCGAGCAGGCCGAAAAACGTTCGTAGGCGCTGCACCCCTGGGTGTAATCCAGATTACAGCGCAACAACAGTTCATGGTGTATATTATACGCATACCCCCTATGAGTATAGGGCCGATAATAAGGGAGTTGCGCGAACATGTCTGACACGAACATCACGATGTACGGAACCGCCTGGTGTGGCGATTGCAAGCGCGCATTGCGCGTGCTCAAAGAGCTACAGTGGCCCTACACATATATTGATATCGAGCAGGACGATCAGGCTGCCGCCTATGTGCAGCAGGTCAATAACGGCAACCGTAGTGTCCCGACGATCATCTTTCCTGATGGCTCGGTACTGGTCGAGCCGTCGAATGCCACACTGAAGGCCAAGCTGGAAACGATGGAGCGACAGAGCTAGGACTTGCGCAGTTGGCACTTCAGCCTGCGGCAGCCTGTAAAATCAATCTTGTTTGTTTCGTTTTTTGGTGCAAAGCACCAAAAAACGAAACAAACAGTAGTTACTCACTTTACGCAGGCGGCGGAAAGCGGGAGGTTTGGAGG
>JACMIM010000125.1 GCA_014381165.1 Roseiflexaceae bacterium | reverse complement strand
TTTTCTGCGGTGCGGGGTTTTTTTTTTGGGGGGGGGGGGTTTTTGTGTGTGGGGGGTTTAAAAAACCCAACCCAAAATACCCAAAAACCCCGCCCCTCACGACAAACCCGCCCTCACGACAACCCACCTCCACACGGCATCACACTCGCGAATATGGTACAATGCGGTGGCCTCCTGCGTGACGGCACACATACGATTTATGGCTTCCTGAAGGCATCGGTTGTGCTGCGTCGGCGAGATTCGGCATGAGCTAGTCTGCGATGCAGGGGTGAAAAGAACGCATGCTGCTTGAGCTTAACATTAGTGATTTTGCGATCATCGATCGCCTGCGTCTTCAGCTCACCCACGGGTTCAATGCGCTGACCGGTGAGACTGGTGCTGGCAAGTCGATTATTATCGATGCGCTTGGTACACTTCGCGGCGAACGCGCTGACCCAGCATTTGTCCGCGCCGGCGCTGATCGCGCGCGCATCGAAGGCGTATTCAGCATTTCCGACCTGCCCGAAATCGTCCCTGTACTACGTGAATATGGGCTGTGGGAGGACGAGGACGAAACCGTCATCCTTTCCCGCGAGGTTAGCGCTGGCACAGGCCGCAGTGTCGCGCGCATCAATGGCCGCGCAGTTAACAGCAGCGTGCTACGCGAGGTCGGCAGCCGCCTGGTCGACATCCACGGCCAGCACGAGGGGCTTTCGCTGTTCAACAGCCGCACCCATATCGACATGGTCGATCGCTACGGGCAGCTGCTGCCGCTGCGCGACCGGGTCGCCGAGCAGGTTGCTCAACTGCGCCGGGTGCTCGACGAGCTGCATCAGTTGCGCACCGCCGCCGCGCGCCGGGCCGAGCGTATCGAGGAGCTTCAACTGCTGCTGGAAGATGTCAAAGCCGCCAAATTGCGCCCCGGCGAGGAGCAGGAGTTGCTACAGGAGCGGGCGCTGGTGCAAAATGGCGCGCGCATCACCGATCTGGTGACAACCTCGTATGCGCTACTTTACGCTGGGAACGAGGGCGGTAAAGGCGTCGCGCGACCAATCGTTGAAGCCATGGGCGTTGTCAATGACAGCCTGGCCGAACTTGGCCGACTCGATCCTGTGGCGCAGAAGCTGGCCGAACAGTCCGCCGAGTTGCTGTATATGCTCGAAGATTTGACGGTGAATGTGCGCAGCTACCGCGATGGCATGGAGTTCGATACGGGCAGGCTCGATGCGATTGAAGATCGGCTGACGCTGATCCGCGAAATGCAGCGCAAGCACCGTGGCACCGGCGAGGAACTGATCGAGCGCGCCGCCTTGGCTGAAGCCGAAATCGAGCGACTGACACATAGCGCCGAGCACCTGGCCAGCCTCGAGGCGCAGGAGCAGAAGCTGCGCACGCAGGTCGGTCGGCTGGCCGGTGAACTCTCGCACGAGCGCCGCATCGTCGGCGATCGGCTCGCGCTTGCAGTGGTCGAATCCATGCGCGATCTGGCAATGGGCAACGTGCGTTTCCAGGTAGCCACCGAACGCACGCCCGACCCACGCGGCGTACCAGTCGCGCACGCTGGCACGGCGGCAACGGAACTGGTCGCCTTTGATAAAACTGGTGTCGACAAGGTCGAATTCATGCTTTCACCAAACCCTGGCGAGCCGCTCAAGCCGCTGGCCAAGATTGCCTCGGGTGGCGAAAGTGCGCGGCTGCTGCTGGCACTCAAATCGATTCTTTCAAAAGTCGATCAGGTGCCAACCCTGATTTTCGACGAAGTCGATGTCGGTGTGGGTGGCCGCGCTGGCCATGTGGTTGGCGAGAAACTGTGGGGCATCAGCGCGCAGCACCAGGTGATTTGCATTACCCACCTGCCGCAAGTCGCGGCCTTTGGCGATTCACATTATGCGATCGCCAAGCAGATACTTGGCTCCGCCGGTGCCGGCGACTTGCGCACGCGCACGAATATTCACCAACTCAACCACGAACAGCGCGTCGACGAGATCGCGGCAATGCTTGACGGTGTGCCGATCAGTGAGCACAGCCGACGCAGCGCACAGGAAATGCTTCAGCGCGCACAAATGTTCAAAGACCGCGAGCGCAGCCGTCAAGTGCCTATTGAAATTATGTCTAGTTTATAGCTTGGTCGTTCGCATAACGTGGTCGTACCGCTTTTAATCTGCAATCGTCGAGAACCTCAGGAGAAATGATCTTGCGACAGTCCAGCATCGCGCGGTGGTGTGAGCGAGTGATCGAGGGCGGGTGGCTTTTTGCGCTCGTGCTGATCCCGAGCTACTTCAACCTACTTTCCTCGCGCCACTTCGAACCCGATAAGGCAACGTCGCTCCGCGCGATCGTTTTGGTCATGCTTGCCGCAGCGCTGGTTCATGCGCTCGACTCCGCCGGCACCCGAACAGATGCGCCACCCACAACCGAACGCCTTCACTGGTGGCAACGGCTGACCGCGTTTCCGATGGCGCTGCCGACACTCGTGTACATTCTGGTGTTCTTCATCGCCACGGTCTTCTCGGTGACGCCCTGGACGAGCCTGTGGGGTTCCTACCAGCGCCTACAGGGCACCTACACGAATCTGGCGTACATTGGGCTGGGCAGCTTGATCGTGCTGTTTCTGCGCCGTCGCGAGCAGCTCGAGCGGCTTGTCACCGTGGCCGTGCTGGGGTCGCTGCCGGCGATTAGCTATGGGCTGGTGCAACACTTTCAGATCGACCCGCTGCCCTGGCGCGGCGATGTGATCGCACGTGTAGCCTCGACCATGGGTAATTCGATCTTCGTCGCAGCCTACCTGATTCTGGTTCTGCCGTTTGCTGGCTATCTTGCGATCAGCGGCTTTTCGGCGGCACGCAGCCCCACAGCCGAGCAGCGCGGCGCAGATGTTGGCTGGGCCGCCGGCTACACGCTGGCGATCATTGGCGCGCTGCTGCTGGTGTTTGGCGCGATCTGCTTTGGCGCAGTTGTGCGCGTGGCCGATCTGCGCTACTGGTGGGTGTATCCCGGCGCACTGGTCGCCGGGTTTGCGCTGTTCCTACTGCCAACGCTGCGCCCGCACCGCGCCGAGCGCATAAGCTTCGCCCAGCTCGTTCCAGGGTTGGTGACGGTTGGCTATGTGCTGTTTTTGTTCATTACCTACACCGCTGGGCAGGCCTCTGGTCAGCAGGAGGTGCGCGCAATGCCGGGGCGAATTGGCACCGAGTGGTGGCTGTATGTGCTACTTGGCACGCTGGCGGTGGCCGGTAGCTACGCGCTGTTCCTCGCGCTGCCGCGCCGTGCCGCCGATTCGCGCGTGCTGCTGCGCATGCAGGGCGTGGGCATGCTTGTGATCGCCGCACTGATGATCGTCACGATCGTGTTTACCCAGAGCCGTGGCCCTTGGCTCGGTGGGCTGGCCGGAATGTTTGTGTTTCTGACCACGCTGCTCGTGATCGTCTGGCGGCGCGACCGGGCTGCTGGCTCGCCGCGCGCGGGCCTGTGGCGCAACCTGCTGTTCGCAGAAATACTGGGAACCGTGGTGCTCGGCGGGCTGTTGGTGGCCTTCAACCTCAGCAGCGCGCCTGTATTCCAGCAGCTGCGCGATGTGCCCTACATCGGCCGCATGGGCCGCCTCCTGGAAACCGACGAAGGCACCGGGCTGGTGCGCCGCCTGATCTGGGCTGGCGACGAACACGCCGGCGGGGCGATCGCGCTGATCACCGCTAACCCGCTGCGCACCATCGTCGGCTGGGGGCCGGAAAGCATGTTTGTGGCCTTCAACCAGTACTACCCGCCCTCGCTAGCCAATATCGAAGCCCGTGGTGCCTCGCCCGACCGCTCGCACCAGGCCTACCTCGATGAGTTGGCCACCAGGGGTGTGCTCGGCCTGGCCAGCTACCTGTTTGTGATTATCAGCGCGCTCATGCTGGCGGTAACACTGGCCCGGCGGATTGACGACTGGCGTGCTCAGGTGCTGCTCAGCGCCTGCATTGCCGTGGTGGTTAGCCATAGCGTCGAAGGCCTGACCGGCATCCCGGTGGTGGCCACTCTGATGTTGCTGTGGGTGACGATTGCCGTGATCACCTCGACCGGCGTGGTGTTTGGCCAGTACACGGTTGGCCAGCCTGCGCAGCCCGCGCCCGCCGTGTTAGAGCCAGCCGCGGCGGGGGCGCCC
>JACMIM010000124.1 GCA_014381165.1 Roseiflexaceae bacterium | reverse complement strand
GTTGTCGTGCCTGCCCCACCGCCCTTATCCCATCCACCCACCTACGGCGGCAAATGCTTCGCCGCTACAGGGGTGACGCGCCTGCCCCCCCGCCCTTAGCCAAACCACCCACCCACCGCGGCAATCGCTTCGCCGCTACAGGGTTGTCGCGCCTGCCCCACCGCCCTTATCCCACCCACCCACCTACGGTGGCAAATGCTTCGCCGCTACAGGGCTGCCGCGCGTGCTCGGTTGCCTTACCCCACCCGCCCACCGCCGCCGCCGCTGCGACCGCCACGGCTACCACCACCAGACCTGCTCCGCGAACCGCTGGATGAACTGCGCGACCGGCGGTGGCTGCTGGAACTGCTACTGTCGCTGTCGCCATCATAATCGCCAGTATCAGCCTGGCCTGTCGCCCAGCGGTACACGTTCCAGCCGATTACGACCACGAAAAACAGTACTGTCAGCACGACCGATGGATCAATGCTACCACCGCTGTCTTCCTCCACCGGCAGCGCAGCATTGACAGCTGCACCAGATGATCCATAAAATCTCATCAACGCATCGTCCTTGATGAGTCGTGGGAAGGTCAGCCTCAGGGTCAACTCCTGGCCAGGGGCTACATTGGTCGCCTGCACACTCGCGCCGCTGGCCGTGCGCTCGACTGCGCCAGCAGCATCGGGCGCGTCGGCCTGAAGCTGGGCAGCCTCGAGTGTGCGCGGCAGGTTGATGCGCCCGATCGCCCGCTCGACTGGCTGGTCGCGCTGCGGAAACACCATCGACCACCACAGCCGCTGCTGGCGCTCGTCCGCAGGTGCCGACGAGCCGGTGTACTCGCGCTGCACCGCGCCCTCGACCGTGTAGGCCAGCGTGATCGTGCGCGTGCCACTCTCGGTGGGCTGGTAATTGACCCGCACCCGCTGCACCCCGTCGATACGCTCGACACTAAACGTATTGACCGCGCCGTCAGATGCTCCCGGCACGGGTTCGCCATTCAGCTTGACGGCGAACTCGTCGATGCTGTCGAGGTTGCGGAAGGGAATATCGCGCTCCAAAAATGAAAAGCTGCCGCTGATATAGCGAATAGTCAGCTCCTCAGTCACGCGCAGGCTGCCGTCGTCGCGCACGTCGACCGTGGCATCGATCTGCTGCCAGGCAAACTGCTTGGGCGGTTGGCCGCAGGCAGCCAGGGCAAGTGCGACCAAGGCGAGGGCGAACAGGCGCTGAAGCATAGCATCTCTCCTGGTATCGCTGCGACACTTATTCTGCGCTGTATACGCAGCTCGCCAGAGGCTCGTTGCAGCCGAAGCACTATGCGGCTTATCTGCCACGCAGTGTCCAGACCGCGCGCCACGCTCATCTATGCCTCAAGAAAGTTTTGCAGCAGCTGCTTCCCCGCATTCGTCATAATCGATTCAGGGTGGAATTGCACACCCTCGACCGCCTGCTCGCGGTGGCGCAGCCCCATAATCAGGCCGTCGGCTGTCCAGGCAGTTACCTCCAACGCTTCCGGCAGGTCGTCGCGCCGCACTATCAGCGAATGGTAGCGCGTAGCTGTGAACGGCTGCGGCAGCCCAGCGAACACGCCCTGACCGGCGTGGTGGATCTGCGAGACCTTGCCGTGCATGACATACGGCGCGCGCACCACCGCCCCACCGTAGGCCTGGCCGATCGACTGCAAGCCCAGGCACACGCCGAAAATCGGAATGCTACCGCCAAGCTCCTGGATAATCGGCACGCTGATGCCTGCCTCGGTCGGCGAGCACGGCCCCGGCGAGATCACGATCTTCTCAGGCTGGAGCGCGGCCACCTCGGCCACACTCAACTCGTCATTGCGCTTCACCAACACTTCGGCACCCAATTCGCACAGGTACTGGTAGAGGTTATACGTGAAGCTGTCGTAGTTATCGAGAAGCAGGATCATGTGGGTACCTTCTCAATGCGTGGGCTAGAAGCCCACTGTTAGCTACACAAAGCCCGCTGAAGCGGGCTACAGCGCGTGTATTCAGCCCGCTTCAGCGGGCTTTCCGTCGTAACAGCGCGGCTTCTAGCCCGCGCGTGACCACGTCTACTCATCTAGATCAACGCGGCGCAGTCGAGATCGTCAAACGCGGCCAGCGCCTTTTCCAGCTCTGGAAACCAAACCCAGCGCATGCCCGCGCGGTCGGCTGGCAGCACGCACCACTCGACGGCGACATACACGCTGAGCATCGCCATCAGCCGGTAGTCATCCCACAGCTGCTGCCAGCTATAGTCGGTTATACCGCGCTCGGCCAGGGCCGCGTGATACCGCCGCAGCATGGGCTGCTCGAACGCACGCCGCTGCTCGGTCGGCCACCAATGCACGCTGGCGTAGGCCAGATCGGCCACGCCGTACCAGGTGGTCAGCGACCACGCAAAGGGCTGGCGGTCGATCAGGTAGACCGGGCGCGGGCCATCGTGTGGCGAAAGGATGTTGCCAGGGTTCAAATCGCCGTGGATCAGCGTCAGGCCGTGTGGGTCGCCCAGCCGCGCACGCACTGCCGCCGGGTGGCGCGCGAAAATGCTACGAATCGCCTGTTGATGCTTCGCGCTTATGTCATTCTGAACAGCATCCAGCAGGTGTTCCAGCCCCTGCGCACTATGCGCCAGGTAGCGCTCGAACTGAGGGGCCGCGTCCTCGCCACCGCCAAGCGCGGCGCGCTGTTGCGCCTGCCAATACGGCGCGTGCAGGGCAGCGACCGCCTCGGCCAGGGCTTCGGCGTAGGCCAAGCTCGGCGAGTCTTGCCAGTTGTTATGGTGCGTCGCCCCGAGGTCATCCATCAGCAGGTGATATGCCGGAATGGCCTCGTCGATCTGGGCGTCGTAGCAGCGCGGGATGGGTGCATCGGCAACCTGGGCGTAATCGCGGGTCAGGTAATCCAGCTCGGAGCGGCCAAAGGTGCTTTGGCACAGCTTCAAAAACAGCGCAGCTGGGCGCGCGCCCGCTGCATCAGCAGAATAGACCGGGCGCAGGCGCACGCTGG
>JACMIM010000123.1 GCA_014381165.1 Roseiflexaceae bacterium | reverse complement strand
TACTCGGTGCTGACGCTTGCGCTCGGCGCAACCTACGTTGCGGGTATTGTGGTGTTACAGGCGCTGTTCGTGCGGCTGACCGGGCAGGAAAGCGCGCTGGCGGTGGTGGCATCTACGCTCGTAATCGCCGCGCTATTCGGGCCGTTGCGCCGCCGCGTGCAAGCAATTATCGACCGGCGCTTCTACCGCCGCAAGTACGATACACGGCTGGTGCTGGAGCAGTTCGCGCTGCGGGCGCAGCAGCAAGCCGACCTCGACGCGCTGGCGGTAGATATTGTCGGCGTGGTAAACGAAACGGTGCAGCCGGATGGTGTGCAGATCTGGCTCGTGCAGAACTAGAGCGGCGTAAGTTGACCACTCCTGAGGGATTGAGAAAAAGTGCGGCAACCGTCGCACGTCCAGTTGGCGTAAGGCCAATTATTAGGAGTAGGTCGGCACTCCAGGCAAAATGCTCTGCCCAGCGCTCATAGCGCGGGTTATAAAGCGGTACTTGTTCACCATTCACAGGATCAAGCGCAAGATTTTCGAATCGATTAGTGCCGCCCTTTACACGCGGGAGAACGTGTTCAACCGAGAGGCGTTGTGGTGCATAACGTGCTGGACTGATACAGTATTCGCAGCGTTCGTTAGCACGCTTGGCTACTCGTAGCCGTAATTCATCATTCGTGTGTGGCGGATCAATCATACACCCGTGCCCTGATACCGAGTGCCTGCATCATCACAGCTACCGTCGTACCGCGCAATTGTGCTAACTCGTGGATCGCAGCCAAGCGTACAGCAACGTGCTGCTCGCTCGCTTCAGTCCGCTGGATGAGCTCCTGCAAGTCGTCTGGCGAAATTGTTCCAGCCTGTCGTTTCGCCACCAGCGCGTCGAAATGTAACTGTTGTTCGGGGGGAAGATGGCCCTGGTTGATGGCAAGCAAAAGCGTTGTCTCATCTTGATTTAAGCGGGCTGCCTGCTGGCGTGTACGCAACGCAGCAATTTTGGCCGCGAGCGCGTCAAGTTCAGTTATAGGCAACCGCTCAACCGCTTGCAACAGTTGTTCGGTTGATATTTCGATTGGAATTGTTGTCATAGCGGCTCCCGCGTACTGAATAGGGGCGCAGCATCCGCCCATTACATATCATTATGTATTGTGGTGCAAAAGCCTTAACCAGCGGGCTAGCTCACAGGATGCATACGTCGCTGGCAACGCATTGTTCACCGTACATTGTAGCACCGTAAACGCTGTTCGGCATCGACATCATCATTCGGCGCACGCTGGTGTATTCGGTGCTATCGCTCACGCTCGGCGCAACCTATCTTGCGGGCGTGGTAATGTTGCAAGCGCTGTTCGTGCGGTTGACCGGGCAGGAAAGCGCACTAGCAACCGTGCAGCCGGAAGCGGCGCAGGTTTGGCTGGTTCAGACGCGCCAGTCTTCCAGGTTCAGCCCTGAGAAGTCGGCGTAGTCGGCGGTGTTGAAGGTTACAAGGACGAGCTGGTTGGTGTGTGCAATGGCGGCGATCTGGCCGTCGGCGAAGGGCGGGGTACGACCAAGTGCGGCCAAGTTGAACTGCTGCAACGTGCTTCAGCACGTTTTGCGTGATAACAGCGGGCTTCCAGCCCGCGTATATTGGCAGTAAACGCAAACCTATACGGCACACCCAGAATGACAGCAAAGGAGCGATGATGAGCGCGACAAATACTTCTGCCGAACGGCGCGCCCGCCGAGTGAGTGCCGTCGTGTTGGTCATCGCGATCGGACTGGTTGCCCTCAGCGCTGCACAAGCGTTGTATCAAACCACCTTGCCCACGGAAGGTTGGGGCTATACCGAGGGCGAAACTGTCGATCAGTTCGGGCGCGTAATCTTCACCGAAAATCTGCTCGGTTCGCCCTCACCAATTCAGCCCGGCGACCAACTGCTGGCCGTAAACGGTGTGCCGACGATCGCGCCGGGATCGACGCTGCTTGGCGGCGTCCAACGTGACTCAGATGCCTGGCGCGTGGGGCAGACGGTGCAGTACCGCGTGGTGCGAGCTGGTCGCCCGCTCGATCTAGCGGTAACGCTCAAAAGTTGGACTGCACCGATTGTCGTGGGCTACCTGGCGCGCAATGAGCCAGCACAGTGGCTTTCCGGCATCTTTTTGTTCGGTCTGAGCACCTTTGTGCTGCTGCGTCGCCCCGATGAGCCGGCAGCGCGCCCGCTGCTGCTGCTGGCGGCGTCGACCTTCGCCACCGCGATCGGCCGACTCGTGCCTGACGGGCCGTCGACGCAGTTGAGCGCGGTATCGCCGCTCAACGGCTTTTTTGTCTACTGGATTTTCGCGGGCGTGATCGGGCCTTCGCTGCTGATGCTTGGGTTGAACTTTCCGCAGGCGAAGCGCGTCCTTCAACGTTTTCCCTGGCTGAACCTACTGCCATATGGCGCATTCTGGCTACTGACGCTGCTGCTGGGGCTGCAACAAGCAATTGGTTGGGCCGTAACGCTGGGCTGCTTGCTGCTGGCGCTGGTGAGCGTGGCGCACGCAGCGCTGACCAAGCGCGACCGTGTAAGCCGTGCGCAGTTGCGCTGGGGATTCGGCGGCTTTCTTGCCGCCATCATGCTGTTTCTGCCCCAGTACCTGGTGGTCTTCGGCGCACTCAACGGCGCGCCGAGCGCGCTGCAAGCACTGTTTAGCGCTGTTGCCTCCGTTGGAAACGGCTTGGCCTTTCCCGTCTTCGCCTGTTGCATCGCCGTCGCCATCCTGCGCTACCGCCTGTTCGACATCGACGTGATCATCCGGCGAACGCTAGTGTATTCGGTGCTGTCGCTCACACTCGGCGCAACGTACTTGGTTGGCGTGGTGGCGCTCCAAGCGCTGTTCGTGCGGCTGACCGGGCAGGAAAGCGCGCTGGCGGTGGTCGCAAGTACACTGGTCATCGCCGCGCTGTTCGGGCCAGTGCGCCGCCGGGTACAGGCCGTTATCGACCGGCGCTTCTACCGGCGCAAGTACGACGCGCGGCTGGTGCTCGAGCAGTTCGCGCTGCGCGCCCAACAACAAGCCGATCTCGACGCGCTGGCGGCCGATATTGTCGGCGTCGTAGACGAAACAGTGCAGCCCGAGGATGTGCAGCTCTGGCTGGTGCGGTAGTCATACCAAAGCGCAGAACGCAGAACAGCCGATCACCGTAACGCTTGCCGTAACGTTTTAAGCGTGCCCGGCCAACTACACTGGTGCCATACATAGCACGGAAAGGAGCTTTGTGATGGATTACCTTGGCCTGGGCGCGCTCGTCGTCGGTTGTGTGATTTTTGCGCTGCTTGCCTACCGGGCCGTTCGCGCCCGGCGTTTGTGGCTGAAACTTGTCGGCGGCATCCCGTCCGCGTTGCTCGCCCTGGTTTTTGGCGGGGCGGCGGCGCTGGCGTTTATTGGCTACAACAAGCTGAATGCCGTCCGTCCCAATCCGGTGCCGCAGCTCACCGCTACCATGAACACGGAAGCAATCACACGCGGCGAAACATTTGCCCGCACCTGCGCTGGTTGCCACTCCAGCAATGGCAACCTGCCGCTCACTGGCCAGGACTTTCTCGGCGAGGATTCTGGCCCACCGATTGGTACGCTGTGGGCAGCAAACTTGACGCCCGCCCAGCTCGCGGCGTGGAGCGATGGCGAGATCGTTCGGGCCATTCGCGAGGGCGTGGGCCGCGACGGTCGTTCGCTGATGATCATGCCCGCCTCGGCCTTTCACGGCATGAGCGACGACGACGTACTGGCGCTGGTGGCATACTTGCGATCACAGCCAGCCGTCGAGCCGAGCAGCCCGCCGCGCCAGGTCAACGTCCTCGGCGCGATCCTGCTCGCCGCTGTCATCCCCGACAGCATTTTCTCCGCCCAGGCACCGATCACTAGCCCGATCGCTGCTCCACCGCGCGCCAGCACGCCAGAGTACGGCGGCTACCTGATTCATTTGGGCTGCCAGGATTGCCACGGCAGCGACTTCCGCGGCCTTGCAGCTGGTGGCGATGGCCCGCCGCCCGGCCCAGACCTGATCGACTTTGCCAAAACACACACGGTGGCCGAATTCGTTTCGACACTGCGCACCGGCGTCAAGCCGGATGGCACACCGCTGAACGAAGACATGCCCTGGCGCGACTTGGAGAAGTTCAGCGACGACGACTTCGCGGCAATGGCGCTGTACCTTCAGACGCTCAATTAGCGCAGCCTGCAATTTGCAATCGGAGAAACCCGTCTATGATCACGAACGCCGAACAGCGCCGCTTCGACCGCGCGAGCTGGCTGACGCTGGCCTTTGTGCTGGGCTTCGCCGTGTTCTGCACGGTCGTTTCGGCGCTTGTTATGCGCTTGCCGAGCGATGGCTGCGTGATGTCGGACTATAGCGACGGTGCGCCTATGCCGCAGATCGTCGACTCCTGCTACGGCACCTGGCCGACGCCGCTGCACCATGGTGATAAGGTACTTGCCTTCGGGCCGGTGCCAATTTCCAATGATCCAACCGCACCATGGGGCGGGCAAACTCCCCCGCCAGCGTGGGACTTCGGCGCGACGATCGAGTACATGGTGCAGCGCGGCGATACAACCATTGTGCTACCAGTGCCAATCGGCCAACTCGGTTGGGGCGGCGTTGCGCGTGTGTTCGGGTATACGCTGGGGTTCGGGCCGGACGGCGCAGTGAAGTGGTTAAGCGAATACCTCCTGTACCTCAGCGCTGTAATCATTTTTGCCCTGGCCCCACGCAGCGGCGCAGCTCGCCTGCTGCTGGTGAGCTTCGGCGCACACTTCGCCGGCACCAGGCTGGGTTGGGCTGGGGCACCGGTTTCTTCGGCCTTCAGCTTCGCGCAAGGGCCATTCTACTACGCTAGCTATCTGGTCAGCTCGTTCTGGGTTTTAACGTTCTGGCCCTCGTTGCTGCTGCTGGTGTTGAGCTTCCCGCGCCGGGTGTGGCCGGTCGCGCGCTGGCCACGTGCAACACCAGCGTTGTGCTACGGCGTGCCCGCGCTGGTAGTGCTGCTGACTCCTGCGCTCGGGAGCTGGGTGTTATTTCTGATTGTGCTGCTGGCCCAGTTCCTCCTGTTGGCAGTCGCGCTGATCGCCGTAACGGCACATACCTTTGCGCGCGTGCGCGACCGCGTGGTACGTGCCCAGACTGGCTGGCTGTTGCTTGGGCTGGCCTGCTACATCGCGCCCGTGGTGATTGGCTATTCGTTGATTCTTTTCGCCCCGCAGGCCGCGAACCAGATAGACCAGAGCGTGCCCATCCTGTTGCTTGACATCGTCACTGGAATTGGCACGCCACTTTGCTTCGGCATCGCGATCACGCGCTACCGGCTGTTCGATATCGAGCTGGTCATTCGGCGTACACTGGTCTACTCGGTGCTAACGCTCACGCTCGGCGCGGCGTATTTGGTTGGCGTCGTGGCGCTCCAGGCGCTGTTCGTGCGCCTGACCGGGCAGGAAAGTGCGCTGGCGGTGGTCGCAAGCACACTGGCCATCGCCGCGCTGTTCGGGCCGTTGCGCCGGGGCGTGCAGCGTGTGATCGACCGGCGCTTCTTCCGGCGCAAGTACGATGCGCAGCAGGTACTCGAGCGATTCGCGCTGCGTGTTCAGCAGCAGGCCGATCTCGACGCGCTGGCGTCCAATATGCTCCATGTCGTGCAGGAGACGTTGGAGCCGGAGGGTGCGCAGCTGTGGCTCGTGCGGTAAGTTGCGCCGCGCCGTTGCGCCAGGCCTTATGCATTCTACCGGCAGCCGCCAGGCGGGCCTGGTGGCAACGCAACGCATAATCCCGTAACGCCCACCGTAATGCTTCTCGCACGCCCCAACCGCTACACTGGCCGCATTGAGCCGTAGACAAAGGAGAGCAGCCATGAGCGACAACACGCCCACGCCGCGCGACGCCGCCAATTGGGCACCGCGTAGCGATGCTTTGCATGTCGGTATTCTGCCGCCCGAGGCCGTGAACCTGAACGTGGACGGTCGCCAGGTCGTCGGGCCGCTCCAGGGCTTCGGCCAGCTCTGGCAGAAGACCTACCGCGTGCGCCTGACGGACTGCACCGCCACACCAGAAGCAGTAATCGCCGCCTGGAAGGCCAACTTCCCGAACCTCCAGCCACCCCAGAATCGCTTCTTTCCCTCGGTCGCCGGCGTGGCTCCTGGCGAGGTCGTGCTGATCAATGCCTCGCTCCAGGGTATGCCGATGCAAACCGGCGTGCTGGTACTGTACGCCGACGAGTTGAGCTTCACGCTGATGACACCGCAGGGCCATCCTGAATCGGGCTGGGTGACGTTTAGCGCCTGGGACGAGGACGGCTACACGGTGGCGCAGGTGCAAAGCATGGCCCGCGCCAACGACCCGCTCTATGAGTTAGGCTTCGCGCTCGGTGGTGCCGCTGCTCAAGAAGCGATCTGGCAGCATGTCCTGACCAGCCTCGCGGCGCACCATGGTGTGACAAACCAGCCGGTACACTTCGAAAAGCAATGCGTCGACGGGCGGCTCCAGTGGCGGCAGGCCCACAACATCTGGCAGAACGCCGCGATTCGCTCGCTGCTCTACGCGCTGTCGCGGCCGTTTCGGCAAGGCTAGACCAGGCAGCCAGCAGCTGATCTGTCTCGCGGCTAGCCTTTCAACCCAACCGAGGCAATGCCGCCAATCAGCTGGCGTTGGGCCAGAAAGTAGATGAGCAGGGGCGGCAGCATGGCAACCAGATTCGCCGCCATCAGCACGTTCCACTCGGTGCCAATCCGCCGATTGAGCGTGGCCAGCGCCAGCGCAACCGTGTACATTTCCTGGTCGTTCAGGTAGATCAGCGGGCCGAGAAAATCGTTCCAAACGCCAAGAAACGTGAAGACTGCATATCGCGCCCTGCGCTGGTAAATCCTTTTCAGACCGTTTCTGGTGATCACTCAAAACCGGATCACCCCCTGCATGGCCTGTTCCGGGGTTGTGTCGAGCAACTCGAACAACGCCGCACCCTGATCAAATGGAACGATGTGGCTGACGAGCGGCGCAAGGTTGAGCCGACCATCGGCAAGCAGGCCCATAAACGTCTGTGCGAGGCGCAACCCGTCCCAGCGGTGCTTCAGCGCCGGGCTGACGCCAGAAATCTGCGAGCAAACCACGTCGATACGGTTGTGATGGAACTCTTCGCCCAAATACAGCGAGCGCGCCTCGCCCTGAAAAAAGCCCATGGCCACCGTGCGCGCGGAATAGGCGCAGGCGCGAATCGCCTCGTTCAGCGCCGCAGCTGCGCCCGAGGCCTCGATGCAAATATCGGCACCACGGTTGTTGGTAAGCGCCTTGATCGCTTCGGCAGCGCCAGCGCGCCCATTCACGATTTCGTGCGCGCCAAGTTCGCGGGCGAGTTCCAGCCGACTGTCCATCAGATCGACGGCGATCACGCGCGCCCCCGAAAGCCGCGCCAGCTGGCCCACCAACTGGCCGACCACGCCTGCGCCAAACACGGCGACGGTTTCGCCAAGGTTGATCTGTGCGTCCAGAATCCCATTCAGCGCGATCGCGCCAATCTGCGAGAAAATCCCCAGCATGGGGTCAACATGCGGCGGCAACATACGCGCTGCGGCATACTCGGCAGCAACAACACGGTGCGTGCGATGGCCCCAGGTGCCCCACACCCGCTGCCCAACTTCAAGCCCCGCTTCGGCACCGCACTCGATGATCTCACCAACTTCTTCATAGCCCCAGCCGACTAGCGGGTAGTTTGGTGTCGTGCGGCCATCCGCGACAAACAGCCGCCGTTCGTCATCCCAACGCTTGTTGAGGTACGGGTTCGTCCCACGGTAGCCGGTCAGCTCGGTTCCCGCGCTAACACCAGAAAACAATGTACGCAGGCGCAGCTCATGTGGCGCAAGCGCGCGGTCATCTTCGTCCATAAAGGCGATCGCGCGCGGGCCTGTGAATGCGAGCACTTTCCCCATTGATGGCTCCTTTCTGTTCTTTTTGGCATTTATGCTACGGCGGCAGTTGGCGGCTCGTGCAGCGGCAAGCGCAACATGTGGTCAAGCACCAAACAGGCGGCACCACGCGCCCACGGCTCCCAGGATGGATTCCACGGCTTGATGGCGATCTCGGTTTGTTCTAGGCGCGTGCCAAAGGTACACGCCGGTAACGCTGCCAGCAGGGGATCCAGCAGCAGCGCATTGGCGCGCAGGCCCTCGCCAGTCAGAATCACCAGCTCTGGGCCAAACAGCGTGATCAGATTCGCGATCGCTACGCCAAGGGCATGGCCTGCGTGGCTAAATAACTGGCGAACTGCAGGCTCCATGGCTGCCCGCTCTACCAGCAGTTCAATCGTGCTGTCTGGGCCGACAAGGCCTGCGGCCAAGGCCCGTTCCAGAATGCCAATATCAGAAGCGACTGCCTCCAGACAGCCGCGCTTGCCACAGGGACACAGCGGCCCATCTGGCGCAACTGTGATATGGCCAAATTCGGCTCCACTATCACGGTGCCCGCGCAGAAGTTCGCCGTTTACCAAGGCCGCCATACCAATACCGCGACCAATCGTCAGCAGTAGACACTGCGCGCGATCTTGGGCCAGGCCAAAATGCTGCTCGGCGACCATCAGCGTGCGCGTGTCGTTATCCACATACACCGGCATGCCAAGCTGCTGTTGCAGCAGCGCGCCGATTGGAACGCCATGCCAGCCTAGCAGATACGCCTCGCGCACCACGCCATGCACACTGTCGACAACGCCGGTGACGCCAACCCCGAGGCCGCGCACCTGCTCAAACGCGAGACCTTTGGCTTGAATGAGGGCGCGCGCCGCTACTGCAACCTGTGGAACGACCGACTCTGGCGCAGCGCCGCCGTTGAATGCAGCGCTTGCGTGGTGCAGAATAGTGCCTGCAAGATCCGTGAGAACCAAACTGACCCCATCAGGGCGAAGCATGGCACCAATCGCATAGCCACCGTGTGGATTGAACGCAAGCAGCATGGGGCGGGGGCCACGGCGCTCGGAAACGACCGCGCTTGTTTCAACCACCAAGCCTTCCTCGAGCAACAACCCGACAATTTCCCCGACAGTCGGCGCAGCAAGGCTGGTAAGTTCGGCAATTCGCACGCGCGAAATAGCCCTGTGTTGCTTCACACAGGTCAGCACGATATTGCGATTGATACCACGCAGCAATTGTTTACTGCCAGAACGCAAGCGGCCCACAATGGCCTCTTCTGATAATTACTTAAGTGAGCTGATTAATTCAATACTACTCGCATTGGGGGCAGAAGTCAAGCGGCGCGGCACACGCATGTGCGCCTCCACCACGGGGCCGCCGCGCGGCTGAAGCTGCGGGCTAGCGCGACCTAGCCCGCCTGCGCGGGCTAGAACAATCATTCAGCCCGCGCAGGCGGGCTTCGTAAACCCAGCCAGCGGCTTCAGCCGCGCAGGCTAGCGCGACCTAGCCCGCCTGCGCGGGC
>JACMIM010000122.1 GCA_014381165.1 Roseiflexaceae bacterium | reverse complement strand
TGCAGCAGCAGGGGAAATTCATCTTTTTTGTTTCGTTGTTTGGTGCAAGGCACTAAACGATGAAACACTGATGAGCTATCTCTTTGCCCACCGCAGGCGAAATGAAAGCGCTTGGGCAACTGCGTAACTCCTAACCCTATTCAAGGGGAAAACAAACGCAGCGCGGAGAAAATTCTCCGCGCCGCGTTCGAAAACTGGTAATTGCGCCTACTCGTCGCTTCGCTGCAGGATGACTTCGAGCAGTTCCAGCAGGATCGACTTAACGCTTTCGCGGTCGCTGGCGGTGCAGGGCAGGATTCGCACATGGGGTGGCAAGCGTAGGGCCAAACGTAGCTCATCGGGTGCCCAAGCATTGGGCTTATCCTGCTTATTCGCGGCCACCACATAGGGCGTATCGCGGTAAGAGACGAAGAAATCGATGATCCGATTGGTCTCACGGAAAGTCTCTGGGCGCGTGCTGTCGACCAGAATGATCAGACCAAGCATGCCCTCGGAAAGAATCTCCCACATGAAATCAAAGCGCTTCTGGCCGGGCGTGCCGAACAGATGCAGCACCAGATCATCGCCGATGGCAATGCGACCAAAGTCCATTGCCACAGTGGTTTCTTTTTTGATCAGTTTGGTATCGTCGGTGGCGCGCCGCTCGGTCGACACCACCTCGATCTCGCTGATGGTTTTGATGAACTCGGTCTTACCCGCGTTCACCGCCCCACTGATAACCATTTTTACCGTCTGCACACCGACCCTCCGCTGCGGTGCTGGTCCTCGATAGTGGGACGAGCGTAAAGTGATTGGGTCATAACTACATGCCGCGAATGCGATTGATGATCCGCGACACGAGGCTCTTCTTAACCTTGGGTGTCTCCTGGCCGGGCCGTTCGCCTGCCACAACCGGGCGCGGCTTCTTCTGCACTTCGACCAAGCCAGCGGTGAGAAAGCCATACACAATCCGACAGACATCGAAATCGCTGAGATTGGTCTTCGACGCAACTTCGGCGAGCGTGTGCTTGCCATTGATCCGGGCGAACACCCGCCACTCTTCAGTCGAGAGGTTGACACCCTTAGCCTTTTCGCCAGGCTGCTCGACGAAGCGTACAACCATGTCGGTGCTAGGAATGCGATCCTTGATGCGCCCCCACTCATCGATCCGGCGCACACCTTCCATAATCAGGTTCTCGACCGAGAGCGGTACCGGCACAATCGGCGCATCGTTGCTGGGCCGCTGATTCTGCTCAAAGCGAAACTCACCATCGGGCCAACCGAACAGCGAGTACACCGATTCCTCGATATGCTGTTGGAGTGTGCGCTGCAAGTCCTCGCGGCTGATCAAGTTTTGCTCGGCCAACGTGAACGAAAGCGGTGTGCCACTATGCGCAGCAAACGTGGCTCCATCAAGCTGCTGCTGAGTCAGCTTGCCGCGCTGAATCAACACATCGGTGACGCGGGCGTGTGCGCCGTTGCGCCCGGCCGTCACCAGCTTGCCTTTATCGAAATATAGCGAGGCAGCGTCTTCGCCGCGCGTGAGATGTAGGCATCCGGTCTTATACCCGCGATCGACCAGGTAGAGAAAGTCGGAGAGGCCAAAGTCTCGCAGATTACCGACCAGCGCCATTGTATCCTCCGCCCATTGGCGTGGGGCTATGCAGGCAATTCAGGGAGCGCGCCCACACGCAAGGAGAAGCTTCGCAGTGGACTACAAAGGTACATAAAGCCCGCTACAGGTAGATACTCAGGTGTATCATACCATGTGGCTCTACTGCCGACAATAGTGCCGGGGCACCAATCGAGAGCGAGAGCGTAGCAATTTCGTGCCGACCAAACATATTACCGCTCGCGGCGGGGCGCGCCACGACGGGCCAAAAAGCTCGCGCCAGCGCGCACGCCAGCGGCCAGACCAGAAAGCTTGATGATTGGCGCGACGACTTTTTCGGAGGCGTAACCAGTTGTGGTTGTAACCGTGGCGACCGAAGTGCGTGCGCTGTCAGAAACCGAGCTGACATTCTCCAGAATCTTATCGACCTTGCCCTGGAGCGCCTGCACTTGCGGGATGACAGTATTGTTGGTGACACTGCGGATTTTATTAACGGTGTAGAGGACAGCAAACAGGATGGTGACAGTCAGCACAACTGCGATCAGGCCAGTGAAGGCCAGCAGGATGATCGCGATATCGCGCGTTGCAACTCGGAAATCGGGGAAGATGTAAGCGCATACCGCAAAGATGACCAAAAGAACGAATGTGACCGCCACGCCGGTAATGATCCACTTCTGCACGGTGGTTGCTCCTCTGCTGCACGGCGGCAGAATGGGCGAAACAAGGATTACGCGATTATATCACAGCCGTAGACGTGCAGCAACCAGCAGCAGCAGCCAGGCAGCGGCGACTGATTCGACCACCGGCACGCCGGCAGGGCGTGGAAAGTTGCCCGGTAGGTGCAGCCCGCTGACGTACACCAGCATACAGCCAGCCAGTGCGGCCATCCAGAAGACCACCAGCTGCAACCAGCGCCGCCCCCAGGCCAGATGGGCGGCGGCGGCGCAGGCCGTGGCGATCAGCATAATAATCAATGTGGAAGGTGACATGATGGAGAGTGCATGCCTTTGCATTAGCTGATGCGTCCGCCGCCAAGCACGATTTCGCCAGCGTAGAGAACGACGGCTTGGCCGGGGGTGATGGCGCGTTGCGGCTGGGCGAACTCGACGCGCATGCAGGTCTCGCCAGTTGGTACGACCAGCACATCGAACGATTCGGCGTGCGAGCTAATCTGGGCTTGGCAGCTGAACGGCGCTGTCGGCCAATCACCGCTCACGAACGTCACCTGGGTTGCCAACAACTCGCGCTTTTCCAACGCTTCTGCTGGGCCGATCACCACAGCATTACGGGTTGGATCGAGCGCAACCACATACAGCGGGTGCGCCGCCGCGATGCCAAGCCCGCGCCGCTGGCCGACTGTGTAGAGCGGCAGGCCCTGGTGGCGGCCAAGCTCGCGCCCTTCTAAATCCAGGATCGGCCCCGACAAAATGCTTTCGGGATGCTCCTCGCGCAGCAGGTTGCGGTAGTCGCCGCCGGGCACAAAGCAGATATCCTGGCTCTCGGGCCGGTCGGCGCTGAACAGGCCACGGGCCTTGGCACGCTCGCGCACTTCGCCCTTGGTCAGCTCGCCAATCGGGAAGATCAGCCGCGACAGTGCCTCCTGGCCCAGTGTGTGCAGCATGTAGGCCTGATCCTTATCGAGATCGACTGCGCGGAGGAGTTGGAAGCGAGGGGACAGGGACTGGGAGCTGGGAGTTGGCAGGGCAGTGTCCTGCCGAATACGCGCATAGTGGCCAGTGGCCACGTAGTCGACGCCAAACGCAGTGGCGCGGTCGAGCAGGGCACGAAACTTGACATCGCGGTTGCAGGCCAGGCAGGGGTTGGGCGTAAAGCCTTGGGCGTACTCCTTCAAAAAGAAGTCGATCACATGGCGACGGAACTCCTTCTGGTAGTTGAACATATAGTAGGGAATGCCGAGCTGCGCACAGACGCGCCGGGCGCTTTCGGCGATCTCGACCGAGCAGCATAGGCTCTCGGCTAGTCGATCGTCATCGCCGTCCCACAAGTGCATGGTTACGCCAATTACCTCGTGCCCCTGCTCCTGGAGCAGGGCGGCGGCTAGCGAACTATCGACTCCGCCGCTCATTGCGACGATTACTTTTGCCATATCTCATTCCCTCAAAAAGATGATTATAGAGCGATCCCACCAAAAGTGGGAAGGGGGATTCTTCGGGGCTGCGCCCCAAGCCCCGCTTTGCGCTGGCGCGCCTTTCCACATGAGAAAGAGCGAGTTTCGGGGCTGCGCCCCAAGCCCCGCTTTGCGCTGACGCGCCTTTCCACATCAGAAAGAGCGAGTTTCGGGGCTGCGCCCCAAGCACCGCTTTGCGCTGACGCGCCTTTACACATCAGAAAGGGCGAGTTTCGGGGCTGCGCCCCAAGCCCCGCTTTGCACTGACGCGCCTTTCCACATCAGAAAGGGCGAGTTTCGGGGCTGCGCCCCAAGCCCCACTTTGCTGCGATGCTGTAGTGGAATTATACCGGATCAGGGCGCAGTTTGCAGGGCGTGGTAGTTATGTTGCGTCCACCACGGTTTCCAGCACGCGGGCCGCACCGGCTTCGCGCAGGGCCTCGGCGATGCGCGGGGCGTCGCGGGGCGCAGTC
>JACMIM010000121.1 GCA_014381165.1 Roseiflexaceae bacterium | reverse complement strand
TCATCGTCGCGTCGCACGACGCGCATCTCCACGACGCAGCGGGGCAGCTGCGCCCGATTGACGCGCTGACCGCAGCCGAACTGCGCGCCATCGCAGCGGCTGGCAGCGCGCAGCTGCCGACCCTCGACGAGGTTATTCTGCGCTGCCGCGAGCTACGGGTGGGCCTATATCTAGAGCTTAAAGACGGCGCAGTCATCGAGCCGCTGCTCGCCCGCCTCGCCGCACACCAAAGCGCCGAGTTCGCGATTGTGGGCGCCTTTCGCCCGGACTGGCTGGCGGACGTGCGGGCGCTCGCGCCACATATCGTGACCTCGGTGCTGTTCAGCGCGCCGAGCGTGGATGCGGTCGCGCTCGCGGCGGCGTGTGGCGCAACCTACGTACACCCCTGCTGGGAGCGGCGCGGCGATCGGCCCGACGAACTGCTGACGCCGGAATGGGTGCAGCAAGTGCGGGCCGCAAACCTGGGGGTCATCTGCTGGCACGAGGAGCGCCCCGCTGTGATCGCCGGCCTGGTGCGGCGCGGCGTTGATGGCATCTGCAGCGACCGACCGGAGCTCTTACGCTAAATCGAGCGGACATATTTCTATGAACGAAGATCAAGTAGAGCGAGTACGGCGCATCTGTTTGGCGCTGCCCGAAACCACGGAACGCCTCTCGCATGGCGAGCCGACGTTCTTTGTACGCAAGAAGGTCTTTGTGATGTTCGCCAACAATCATCACAACGATGGGCGCATTGCGGTGTGGCTGCCGGTGCCAGATGGGTTCCAGGCGGGGCTCATTGAAACCACACCGCAGGTCTTTTTTCTGCCGCCCTATGTCGGCACACGCGGCTGGGTGGGCATCGAGCTTGGCCACGTAAGCGATACCGACCTGGAGATGCATATTCACCTGGCCTGGGAGCTTAGCGCGCCAAAACGCCTGCGCGCTTAGATAGAAGCATGGCAGTTTGCCGTTATGGCGCCACGGCTTGCAGAATACCGCCAGCAACGGCCCAGAGAACGACGCCGACAAGCCAGCCGCCACTATGCCGCTTGCTGGCCTCGTTAGGGTCAACGTTGCCGTACCAGCGGCGCGACCCCGGCTGTAGCAGCAGCCAGATTTCGGCCGGCGAAACGCCTAAGGTAAGGACGAGCGTAAGGCCAAGCGTATACAGCATGTCAAAGCGACCCTGCTGGAACGCCTGCACAGCCAGAACGATCGTCACGAGCCCAAGCAACACCAGCAGGCTGTGAAAGCCAATCTGGATACGGCGCGCGACCCCGTTTCCGCGCCGCAGCGCCTCGCCTTGCACCACCATCACGGCAGCGAACCCCAGCGCGCCAAATGCCACCGGCAGCGGCAGCTCTGGCCCAATCGGGCGGCCAACCAGGCTGCCGCCTGCCGTAAGTATAAGCGACAACGCAAAGCCCCAATCGAACGATACGCCCGTGCTGCCGCCACGCGGCTGCGTATCTGGCACGTCCACGCTACTCTTGCCACTGGTAGTGTTTGCCATTGGTTTCCTCTTGTAAGTTGGTTGCGCTCATTGTTTATCGACAATTCTTACAAAGCGCTTACGAAAAACTTACAAGGGTGACTCAATCGCGGCCAACAAGCCTCAGCCGATCCGGCAAGCCTCAGCCGATCTGGCTTTTGCTACGCCCCCCAGGTGCGCGGCACGAACAGATCGTTGAAGACCTTGAGCGCGTAGCGGTCGGTCATGCCGGCCACATAGTCGACCACGGCGCGCTCGATCGGCTCGCTGCGCTGCTCGTTGATGCGCCGCAGGTCGGCGGGCAGCTGGTCGGGGTGCGCCGCGAAGTAGGCGTAGAGCGTCTCGATAATGTAGCGCACCTTGCTGTCGTCGCCCTTGGCCTTGCTGTTGAGGTACACGTTTTTGAACATGAACTCGCGCAGAGCATTGGTGGCCTGAAGAATATCCGCGCTCATCGCCATGAGCGGCGGGTCGGGGGGCGTGCCGGCGCCGGTGGCCCACCAGTTGAAGTCGATCAGGTCGCAGACCATGGTGTTGATGCGCTTGGCGTGGCTGTCGCCGAGCACGTCGATGCAGTCGCGCGGCAGGTCGTCGCGGTGCAGCAACCCGGCGCGCAGGGCATCGTCGATGTCGTGGTTGATGTAGGCCACGCTGTCGGCGATCTTGATGATCTGGCCTTCCAAGGTCGACGCGGTGCCCCAGGCGGTGGTCATAATGTCGCGGCGGGCCTTGGAGTGCAGGTAGATGCCCTCGCGCACGGCGTAGGTCAGGTTGAGGCCCTCGCCGTCCTTTTCGAGCACCTCGACGATGCGGCGGCTCTGCTCGTTGTGGCGGAAGTGGTCGGGGTAGATGCGGGTGAGGGCGGTTTCGCCGGCATGGCCGAAGGGCGCGTGGCCAATGTCGTGTCCCATGCCGATCGCCTCGGTCAGATCCTCGTTCAGGCAGAGGGCGCGCGCCACAGTGCGGGCGATCTGCGTCACCTCGATCGTGTGGGTAAGGCGGGTGCGGTAGTGGTCGCCTAAGGGCGCGATGAAGACCTGGGTTTTATGCTTGAGGCGGCGGAAGGGCTTGGAGTGAATGATGCGGTCGCGGTCGCGCTGGAAGGCCGTGCGCACGGGCGACTCGGGCTCGGGCCGCTCGCGCTTGGCGGCAATGCTATGAGCGGCCAGGGGCGAAAGGGCGCTGGCCTCCTGCTCTTCCAGGCGCCGGCGGACATTGGCGTGGTGACATTCGCTCATCGCCGCTCCCCCCTCTTGCTGATCGTACTACGCTCGGCCCTACGAGGCATTGTACACGCGCGGGGCGGGCGGGGCAAGAAAGTCGACACATTCCACCAAAACTATGCAGCGAATTACGCAAATTGCGCGAACTGTTCGTGCCATTCGCCCAATTCATGGCTATGTTTGGATTGCCGCCTGTGATTCTGTTTGACCCGTTGCACTATGTTGCGACAGGAGACCATGGGGAGAAATCTCCTCACAACGCCGTGTATATGCTGCGTCGACGGTACGCATGCTGCTAGCATGCAGATCGCAGAGGTGGAAAGCGCTCGCAGGCGTAGGGCGCGGACCATCTTGTAGAGCGTGCCGAATGGCACGCAGGAGGCTGAGCACATGCGTCGAGCAGAATGGTCGTTCGTGATCGGGGCGCTGCTGGTGTTCGGATTCTTGCTGACACCGCTCGCGGGCGCGGCGAGCCGCACGGGGTCGCCACAGTTCCAGGCCGCCACGGCCACGGGCACGGGTACGGCGGGGACGGCAACCACAGCGAGCACCGCCGCC
>JACMIM010000120.1 GCA_014381165.1 Roseiflexaceae bacterium | reverse complement strand
GCGTGCTGATTCTGGGCAGCGCGACGCCCAGCCTGGAAAGCTACACCGCTACGCGCGAAGGGCGGATCACCCTGATCACACTGGCCGAGCGCGTGGGCATGGCGCGCGACAAAGATGGCCTGCCGCGCTCGGTGGCGCTGCCGCTGCCGCCGGTGCGGATAGTGGATATGCGCCAGGAGCTTCAGCAGGGTAATCGGTCGATCTTCAGCCGCGCACTGCAAGCGGCGCTGGCCGGCGCGCTCAAGCGCGGTGAGCAGGCGATTCTGTTCCTCAACCGACGCGGCGCGGCATCGTTCATTATGTGCCGCGACTGCGGCCATGTGATCACCTGCCCGCACTGCTCGTCGCCGCTCACGGTGCATTACGACGAGGGGTCAGGGGGCAACGCTCAGGCAGCAGGAAGAACTGACCCGCGAAGCGTGGTTCCTGACGCCTCGTTGCAGATATGCCATGGTTGTGGCTACCGCCAGTACATCCCGCCGGGCTGCCCGGAGTGCTTCAGCCCGCGTATCAAAACCTTTGGTGTTGGCACGCAGCGCGTGGTCGAGGAGCTGCATACGCTGTTTCCGCAGGCCCGCCCGCTGCGCTGGGATCGGGATACTGTTTCGCGCAAGGGCGACCACGCGCGCATGCTCGATACCATGCTGAATCACCAGGCCGATGTGCTGATCGGCACGCAGATGATCGCCAAGGGGTTGGATCTGCCGCTGGTTTCGTTGGTCGGGGTGGTGGCGGCGGACACCGGGCTGCACCTGCCTGATTTTCGTTCTGGCGAGCGCACCTTTCAGCTCTTAACGCAAGTAGCAGGGCGCGCCGGCCGCCGCGTGGCCGGTGCCGAGGTGGTTATTCAAACCTATAACCCCGAACACTATGCGCTGCTGGCCGCCCAGGAGCACGATTACGAGGGCTTCTTTCGTCAGGAGATCGCCTTTCGCCGCCAGACGCGCTACCCGCCATTCAGCAGGCTCATACGGTTTATCTACAGCGGCAGCAACGACGCGCGCGCCCAGGCCACCGCCGAGCTGTTCGCCGAGGAGGTCGAGCAGCTGGCCGACGCTGTGGGCCTGGGCGATTGGAGCCTGATCGGCCCTGCGCCGGCCTTCTTCCACCGCCAGCGCAACCGCTTTCGCTGGCACTTAATTCTGCGGGCCAGCGACCCCAGGCCGCTGCTGGCGGCCCTGCGCGTGCCACGCGGCTGGATCGTCGATGTCGATCCAGTGCAGCTGCTGTAGGCAGGCAGAGAACCGAGAACCGAGAACCGAGAACCGACGTTATGCGGTTCAGCACACTCAACCAGCGGCTCGAAGCCTCCAGTTATGCGGCCCAGCGCACTCAAGCGCACTGTTTGGTTATCCCTCTATTTCAATCCCCACTGCATGTGTAGGTGAACATTTTCCTCCGCTCAGAAGTATAAGCATGTATGAACAAGTTGCTCCCATGTGGTTGCGACGCATGACATCTTGGCTTCAAGAGGAAGTTCCAGCTATGCAGCAATCCGATGACAGGGAACCGAAGCCACGTTGGACGAGTGTCCCCGATTCACCAGCGCAGGACTCACTCGCCGACCTGTTCACGCGCTATCATCACGAAGTATTTCGGCTTTGCCTGGGAATGTTGGGAGAGCGCCAGGAAGCCGAGGACGCCACGCAAGAGGTGTTTCTGCGGGCGCAGCGGGGTTGGGCTGGTTACAACCCGCAGCTTGCCGCCCCACGAACATGGCTCGGCCATATTAGCATCAACTACTGCCGTTCACTGCTGCGTCGCAGACAGATTTGGCAGCAGATTCAACGTATTGTCGCTCCAGTAGCTCCCCAGCACATACATCAGCGTGAAGCCAAGCTCGATATGCTTGCTGCATTACACCAACTTGACACCATTCATCGTGGGGTGATTCTACTGCGCTACTATCTAGATCTTTCGTGTAGTGATATTGCCCATGTGCTGGACATTCCCGAGGGAACGGTTCGTTCACGCTTGTCGTACGCACGGCGAAAACTGCGCAATTATCTGGAAGGCGACCAGCATGACACAAAATGAGCTTGACAATCTGCTCGAACTCGAACGTGACGGCCAACTAAGCGCCGAGCAGGCAGCGCGACTCGAGCATGTGCTTGCAACCAATCAGCCTGCGCGTGCCTACTGGCAAGCCACCAAACAGTTCGATCAGCGCTTGGCAACCAAGCTACAAGCCGATCTTGATAGCGCCCGCCTGTCGGTAGCGCAATCCGAACACATGCGTGCGCGTTTACGCAAGCGGCCAATAGCGGTAAAACCTGCGTATCTTTTGGCTGCGTTTCTGTTTGTGAGTGGCCTGCTGATCGCGGGGCCGCCGGTTCTGTCACGCATAGTACGAGCGATGCAACAGCCGGCAAATACCACGCTAGGCGGGGCGCAACCAACGCCCTCCCCTTCCGTCGCTCCAACTCCTTCATTTGTTCCGTCGCCAACGCTCACGTCTGGAGAGGCATTGCCGACAAAGGCAGAGACACCAACGGCAACGG
>JACMIM010000119.1 GCA_014381165.1 Roseiflexaceae bacterium | reverse complement strand
GCTAAGTCCGATGTTCACGAAAACTTTGGTCATGATGCATCTCTCCTGATTCTGTACGTCGGCCTAACGGCAGAGCTCAGCGGCACCGAGGCCACACGAACTAGTTTCGTTATTCATCTTTTGATCCTAGCACAAATGTTTTATATTGTATAGGGCTAACGCATCTTAATTTGTAGAATTGGAAGCATTCTGAGGGCTTTCTGCTAATTGAAGTACTTTAACAAGATAGGCGTCGTCCCAACCAGCCCGCAGACGCTTTGTGCGAACACTTGACTTTGCGGTTTTCTCTTGTTTGGGCGCGCACCCGCTCCAGATTGCAAAATTGCGGCGATCGCGCCCGTCGGTTGGAAGCTGCTGTTGGGCTGCGCCCAATTGATCGCCACGACGGAGCGCCCCAGGTTGCTTCGCACGGACACTGGCACGCACATGCCGCACCATCCGTCCTGCGTGCGCCGGACGCGCCTGCGCCAGACCGAGGGCTGGACGCGCCGAACAACACGAGAACGATCCGGTGGCACCAATAGAAACCAACACCCGCCACACGCGGCCCAACGACGAGCGTTCAACCGCGTGCGACACGCTGGCACGCGTACGATAGACCAGGAAAGGGTTGTCGTCGCTTCCAGCCCTCAAAATCGCACCGCCAGAGCACGGCGGATTGCAACGCGGTGTTGGGCCACAGCAGATTAGCAATCGATCATGTCGTGACGCTTCGGCACATCTGCGCTGGGATAGATCGACGCGTCGCCCCACCATGGCATTCCGTCAAGTCCTTGGTGTGACCAGTGCAACAGGGCAATGAAGTCGACGCCACGAACCTGATTGAGCAGCGACCATTCGTCAGGCTGAAGCGTGAGCCGTGCGCGTGGTGCGACGGCCTGCGCACTCCACCACTGCTGATCGCCGTGATCAGGCGTAAACGTGTCGCTTGCCAACATATAGACCGTTCCGGTATGCCACGGCGTATACGCGAGTGCCCGATAATCCACGGCAAATTGAAAGGCTTCGTGGAGCTGTCCCGTTGGGTCACGTTTGGCGACGTAGACATTATTGAGGGCCGGAATAACGGGCAATTCGCCCAACCGTTGGCGGTCAACTACCGCATAGAAGCCAGCGAGGATGCCGCTAGAAGCAGCGTACACGCGTGGCTGGTCACCACCGGTCAAATTGTCCTGTGCAATCCTTGGCGCGAAATGGGTGATGCTCGCATGCGCTGATCCCCCAGACATCTCTACGCTCGTTTGACTGCTTTGCTATATCACCTACGCAATCGCAATCGCGACCCCTGGCTCGGACCGGTCGCCCGGTGTAGCGGCGAGCGTTCCGAGTGCGTGCAACAAGGCACCCGGTAATGTAATCTGTGTGCCGTCGTTTGTCGCTTGGGTAGTAATATCCTGTGCCTGATTGCCGGCCAAATCTTGCGCCCAGATACGACGTTGACCCAACGGAGTATCAAGCCGAAGCGTGAGTGTTTGGTAATGACCGAACACACCAATTGGCACGTCGCCCGGGCCAACATACAGAGCGACGTGTGCCGGCGGCGTAATAAACTGGCCGTTCATGGTACGCGGCAGTGTTGCCACCGCAACTGCGCCATTCGGATGGCGCGATGCAATTACAAATGGCGGCTCACCATCGGCCTGGATTTCTGGGAGTGGCATACCACGTGCCACAACTGCCGGTGCGCCCTGCGCAATGGTTTGGTTGAAGATGAACGCGGCCCAGGTCTGGCCGCGCTCGAATAACCACTGGTCGGTCAACACACGCTTGGCAACAACCATGCTGGTTTCGGCAACACCAAACGCAGGCGCGATCCGCTGCCAGCGTACTGCACGCGTCACTTCGTCCATACGCTGCCTGAAGTTTGCGGGGTCATAATCGAGATGGGAGAAATCCTGCCACTGCGGGTGGCGCATGACGCCGATGGCACAGCCAAGCGCCGCGCCAAGGTAGGGCTCGTCCTCGCAGTTGAGCAGCCCACGTGCGCCGTCTTCGACGTGACCATGCTGGAGCAAGTAGGCTACGCGGTCCAGCGTGGTTGCAACCGAAAGCTGTGCCGTTACATCATAGGTACGAAACACATCGCCGATCGCCAGCAACTCCAGCGAGCGTTCGGGTATCGCGCCCCAGGTTGCGAACCGGCTGTGGGCCTGCGTCGCCACGATTTGCTCGGGGGAATCCCATGGTGCCGCAACATCGTTGAGCGGGCCGCTATTCGTGCCATGTTCGACCCACAGCCCTGGCGCTTCTTCGCGGGCAACCCGCGTCAGCATCTGCCGAAAAGCGCCTGAGTTGCTGCGCGCGCCAATGTCGACTTTCCAGTATGCAATGCCTGCCGTGTGGCTCCAACGGGCGCGTTCACGCCAGTACGCTTCTGCAACGGAGTCGGCACTCATATTACCGTCACGGTCGCCAACAACTTGTGGTGAAACCCAAAGCCCCGCGCCGCGCCAGCCTGCCGCTTGAACCAGTGCATTCAAGGCATGCAGCCGTTCAGTTGGTGTGCCAGTACAGGATGGGAAACGCTCTGCGTCGACTTCGAGCGAGCCGAGCCGCCAGCGCTCGTCGGGATAGCGCGTGTCGCGCGGCACGTCCCAGCCTACATCGAACACTATATAGAGATCAGCGCGAACCGGCGCAAAGGGGTGCATCGCCCAGCCTGGATCGAGGAACAGCCTTTGCTCATCGAGGTTGCGCATCGCCAGGTGAAAGCCGTCGCGCGCCCACACCTCGGGGCTAGCCAGCGCATCGCCAAGGCTAAAGTTTTGGATGCCCCACGTACACCAGTAGCTGGGAGTCGAACCGGGTGTGGTTGGTATCAAGTTCATTTTTCTTCTCACTTGTAAAAAGGTGTTGTTGCGTCTCACTGCTCAGGGGTCATATTTTGAGCATGACGAGCCGTTCATCGGGCTGCATAAGTATGTTCAGAACGGTATCGGCAGATACCGTGGTATTCATTCGCCATTGCCCGCTTATCCCGTGGGCCAGTCCAAGCTGTCCGCGGCGTGTGGCATGCACGCGCACCTCCACGACCTGCCCCCGTTGCACGGTTGCGCCAATGCGAAACCCACCTTCGGTCCACAGGTCGTCGAAGCGCAACTCCGTCCAGCGCACCGGAATACGCGGCAGCACCACAATCAATGCGCCACGGCACTGCACCAGCAATTCCGCAATTGCGGTGACTGCGCCCATCCCTGCTTCGATCTGCATGACTTCACGGACGTGGGCGTTTCCAGAAGCATGCACCACTGTTGTAGGCTCGAAAACACTAGTACCAGCGTGTGCAGCATTGTGTAGCGTTCCGTGGCCTTCGTTTGTAAATACATCATTCCACCAGTGCAGCCAGGTTACGGCGGCATCAGCCCAGTTCGCTCGCGCACAAAGTATCGACGCCCATGGCACACACCATCCTGTCCACGCTCCGGCACCGCGCGCTACCCAATGCCGCAGCGACGCGTGGACAACTGGGGCGTGCGCGGGATCGAGCGGGTCGAGCGTGCGGAACGGGTAGATCGCGCCAAGATGCGAGTGATGCCGGTGGCTCGTAGCTAAATCCTGACCTTGCCACAAACTGATGTGCCGTTGCTCACCGTTGGCGCAACTATACGCCGGAAGCTGATCGCGCACCTGCTGCCAGCGCGGGTCGATTGGTTGGCCGAGGGCGTAGGCGGCCAGCGGCAGGCTTTGCGCGAGAAAATGCAGCGCGGCGAGCTGAAAGCTTGCATCACGCCCCCACGCGTTCATACCTGCGGCATTGTATTCGGGGCTTACCGATACCGGCAGCGAAAGCCGCTCCCGCCCATCACTATTGGTCGTCTCCAGCGTTGCCCAGTACCCATTGAACGCGCCACTAAGCAGCGGCCGTGCTACCTCGCGCAGCACGCGCTCGTCGCCGCTATACTGGTAGTGCAGCCACGCAAGCTGCGCCATCCACGCCGTACACGCCTGATCGATCATGCCCGTCCAGAATGTCCCAACCACAGTACAGCGGTCATCAACCGCGTGTGGCATGAGCAGCGCATCCTGAACGCCAAAGAAGCGCGTCGCGTTTTCCTGCAGCTGTGGCATCCAGCCCAGAATCATGTCCCATAACGGCCACACATGCGCGAACCGGCCAGTGATCAGACAGGGCCAGTAGATCATCTGGATATTGATATTGAAATGGTAATCGCAGCTCCACGGCGGCAGTTGATACTCCTCGATCCACGGCCCTTGCAGCGTTGCCGCCACACCACCAGGCGTGGTCAAGCCCGCGAGTTTGTACGTGCCATATTCCCAGGCATGTTGCAGCACGGGATCGGAAAGCTGTACACGCGGCATCGTCTCCCAATACGTCGCCCACCAGGCATTGGTAGCCCGCGCGGCAGCGTGGATGTCGGCGGTGTGGGCAAGGCGCTGCGCTCGATGCGCAGCGTGTTGCCCAAGCACGGTCGCAAACACAAGGGTTGCACCGTGGCGTTCCCAGGCCAGCGCCAGTGGGTCATCGGCTGGCAGATACTGGCAGAACCCACCGCTTGTTGCACCCTGCCATGTTTCCGGTGGCTGACAGCCAACCTGCGACAATTGCTGGCCCACATACTGCCATGTCGGCACGACCGTGATTGCTACAGCATCGCCAATCTGTTCATCAAACTCGACCCACGCGACTTCCTGGCCAATTGCTTGGCGAATCACAACCATTGCGATCAATCCGTTAGTATTGCCCAATGTTACGCGTAGTGTTCCAGTACGCGTATCAAGCTCGCCGCGAATCGGGCGTAGATGGTGGTCAAAGCACAGTTCGATCCGCCCGCCACCAATCTGGGTTGGGTAGGCAGGTTGTCCCAGCGGCGGCTGCGGATCGGCGAACGCCCGTTGAATGCCCGCCTCGTCATCCGCTTCCAGCAGCGCGCGCACGTCGGCGAATGTAGTGCGGCTGGCGAATGCGTTGCCGCCACGGTGATCCCAGAAGCCTGCACGACCAACCGTGATGTTTAAGCTGTTGCTGCCCCACACCATCAGCCCTTGTACACCGTTTCCCAGTAACACGCCCGTATGCGTGCGCGGCAGTGGAAAAGTCCATGTTAATGGCACGCGACGTCTCCTGTTCGTTCTCAGTGCGAAATGGGAAATGTGCCAACATGTGTATGTCGTTTGTACAGTGGCATAGACGGGCAGCTAGAGCATGTCGTTGAGCGTCCAGTGCTGTGTCCAACGGGCATCGATCTCGTCGCGTACCCGCTGATAACGGATGTCGGTGGACAAGCGTATGCGTGATGGATGGATGTTCATGGTCGCCGCGTGGATCATATAGGCGCTATGAAACATAACATCGCCAGCTTCGTAATCGGCCACGAGCCAGCGGGCGTTGAAACGCTCGGCCATTTCCGGCAAGTTCTGGCTCACCCAGCCACCTTCCAGCATATTCTTGTTGTACGCACTGATTCTTTCTTCGGGCGAAAGTTCGGCATTCTTTGCGGCGAATTCTGCTTCCATCTGTCGGCCTAAACGGTCAGAACCTTCCAGATAGATCAAGCCGCCCATTTCGATAGGTGTATCACCAATTGGAATCCAAGCGGTCACAACACTGTCGGTGCCACCGCGCAAGTAGATCAGATCGTAATGCGCGGGAGTGTTCCATTCGGCCCCTGGAAGGCCAGTGCGGAGGATTTTTCGCTTGTGCAGATACACGGCCCCACCAAGAAACGCTTCATAGAATTGCCAGATTCGCTCATTCAGGCAGAAAGCCTCATAGGCAGCCGTGCGGACAAGCTCCATCAGCAGCTTGTCGTGCAACGCGCGATCATAGGGTTGATGTGCATAGTGCGCTTCGGTAACCTTGCTGCCTGGTGCAAGCAAGCCGGTAGACTCCATTGCGCGAAAGTAGCGCTCACGGAGCGTTAGCACCACGGTACGGTCGAGTAAGCCCTTCAGCCAGAGGTAGCCCTGCTCCTCATATTGGGCGCGCAGTTCGTGCATTGGCGCGGTTGGATTGCTCGCAATAAGATCGCCGAGGCGTTCGGGTGCGCGGGAAAGAGTGTAGCCGTTGCTTATCAACGGCTCATCAGGGGGTATTGCCATAGTTATTCTCCGTGAGGGGGCGCATTGCTATAACAATAGAACCGGATTTGTGAAGCAAGGAGAGGTTTTCTCGGGGGCCAAATCCCCCAAACCCCGCTTTGTGCGACGCACGTTCGCAACGCACATCCATTGTTTGTTATAGATGCTATCACGCTTCAAACAGCAGCTTCGGCAGTTCTATCTGAGCGAAAAATCGTCGCCAAAAGCCTCGCCGCTGCCCGTATGCTTGTAGAAGTAGATTTTAGCGGTCGTGTTGCCTGAGCCGGTGGTGAATACGACCGTACCCTGGCTGTAGCTTGCGGTCGTAACGGTCGTACTGGTTTCAATGCCGCCAAAGTCTTTCACTCCGATGAAAATGTTCTCTCCAACAGCTCCAACCTTTGCCCAGCCGCTCAGGGTGTAGGTCATGTTAGGAGTGAGGCCACTCACGGTCTGCTCGACGCCGACAACCGCACCGCTCAAGCGGGCAGCGTAGGTGCCAGTTCGCGCATTCGAGGTAACAACCGAAGCCGCCGCTGTCCAGGTCGACCACACGCCGAGGTCGCCACTTTCGAAGCCAGGATTGGTAGCTCGGTTGACCGTAGCAAGCGTCAGCGAGAAATCATCGCCGTGTGCGTCGCCATTCCCAGCGTTCTTCCACAAATAGATTTCGGCACTGGTATTATTTGCGCCAGTGGTAAAGGTCACATTTGCCTGGCTGTAGGTCGTCGTTGTCACATCAGTGCTGGTGTCGCTGCTTTCGCCAGCATACCGCTTGACGCCAACTGCAATCGATTCGCCCGCGCTGCCTACTTTTGCCCAGGCAGACAGCGTGTAGGAAGTGTTCGGCGTCAATCCACTAATCACCTGTCCAGTGCCACCACTTGCGCCACTCACCTTCGCCGCATAGTCGCCGCTATGCACCCCAGTATTGGCGATACTGAAGTTACCATATGTCCATGTCCAATTGCTTGATGCCCCACTCTCGAAACCCGCATTAATCACCAGATTCCTGGTTGCCCCTGGCATTTGACAACCTACGAGGTCACATCCCGGCGGCCCCCAAGCCGATACTCCATATTCGTATGCACCTGCGTCAGGTGCGCTACCCGCGTAGCCATCGGTGACGCCGGCAATTATCTGGCCGTAGTCGATAGCTGGCGATCCGCTTGCGAGACGATAGTCGCTCGCACCACTATCTACAAATAGTGGGTTAGCTGAAGACGTGAGGTTGTTCCCAACTGTAGCATTCGGACAGTCTTCAACCATGCCTGAATAGATATTGTTACGATAGACGCTTCCGCTACAATCATCGGCCAGATAATGTTCGATGCTGTTGTCTTGGCCG
>JACMIM010000118.1 GCA_014381165.1 Roseiflexaceae bacterium | reverse complement strand
TGTCTGCGGCGAGCAAGGAAATAATCAATAATTGTTTCGCTTTTTGGTGCAAAGCATCAAAAAGCGAAACAAAAAAGATAAGTTTTTCCATGCTGCCGCAGGCAAAAGCCGCCAACTGCGTAAGTTCTATGCTTATTCGTCGCTTCGGTTGCCCTAGCGGGGCAGCTGCGCCAATTCCTCAAAGTAGACGATCGCGGTCTCGATGCCGCGGTGAAACATCTCGATGCTGTAACTCTCGTTGGGCGAATGCAGGCCGTCGCTATCCAGCCCGAACCCCATCATCACCACCGGAATCTTCAGCATATCGCCAATGTCAGCGACGACTGGGATGCTGCCACCGCCGCGCGTGAAGACCGGCGTGTGTCCCCAGCCTGTCTCGTAGGCACGCGCCGCTGCCTGCATTTCGGGTAGGTCGAACGGAATCAGTGCCGGTCGGCCCTCGGTCAATAGCTCGACCTTCAGCGTCACCGTTTTTGGCGCAATAGACTCGATGTAGTCCTTGAGCAGCCGATAAATCTTCTGCGGGTCTTGGTTCGCCACCAAGCGCGAGCTGAGTTTAGCGCCGGCCTTCTGCGGAATAATCGTCTTTGGCCCTGGCCCTGACCAGCCACTCCACATGCCGTTGATGTCCAAGGTTGGGCGAGCCGCCAATCGCTCGCGGATAGTGAATCGCTGGTCGCCCCAGAGTGCGGGCACGCCAGTAACCTGCTTGTACTGCTCCTCACTCACATCGGTCTTGGCGATCATGTCGCGCTCGGCCTGTGTCAGCGCAACAACGTCATCATAGAAGCCAGGTACGGCGATCGTGTTGTCGGGGTTGTAGAGTTTGCCCAGAATCTCGACCAGCGCGAGCGCCGGGTTATGCGCTGCGCCGCCCCACAAGCCGCTGTGCAAATCCTCTTTTGGCCCTTCCAAATCAATCTGAATGTACGTCATGCCACGCAGGCTATGCGTGATCGCTGGTGCCTCGATGCTTGGCATGGACGTGTCGCTGATGACACACACGTCCGCCGCGAGCAGATCGAGATGATCACGAATGAAGGGTGCCAAGTTGGGCGAGGAGATCTCCTCTTCGCCTTCCAATAGGAACTTGACGTTGACCGGCGCGCGACCGGCGGTCTTCAGATACGACTCCAGTGCATTGACGTGGGTCATCATCTGGCCTTTGTCGTCGGTGGCACCGCGGGCGTAGATGCGCCCGTTCTGTTCCACCGGCTCGAATGGATCAGTGTCCCAGCCATCTTCCATGGCGGCAGGCACGACATCGTAGTGACCGTACACCAGCACGGTTGGCTTGTCCGGCCCTGCGCCGAGGTACTCACCATACACCACCGGGTGGCCCGCCGTTGGCATGATCTCGACATTTTCCACGCCAGCATCGCGCATGTGGTTGGCCAGCCATTCAGCCGCCCGCCGGATGTCGCCGGCGTGGGCTGGGTCGCCGCTCAGGCTGGGAATGCGCAGCAGTTCGAACAGCTCGTGCCGAAAGCGCTCGGTATGGGCGCGCGAGTATGTGCGTGCGTCGTCACTCGATTGGCTCATGGAGATCACCCTTTCCTGATTGGGTCGCAGCATCTGTGTCACAAATACCTTAACGCCTTCACCCCCTGCCCTGCTCCCAACGGGGAGCGGGCCGGGGTGAGGGTGCAGAAGCTACGCCGCAGGCGCGGTCTTCTTACGCGGCGCGGCCGGTTCCTCCGGCTGGTTGCCCGCTGCGGTGGCGGCGACATGGCCCGGCAGGCCGCCGGCTGGGAGAATTGCCAGCAGTGCGAAGCCGGCCAGTACCAGGAACGATGCCTTGAGCGCCCGAAGCCGGGTGTCCTCGTTGATCTGGATCGCCTGCGTCACCTGCTCCGGCGTGGCGCTCGTCCCCGCTAACACCTCTTGCAACTGGTCGTTGCTGATGAAATTGACATTGTCGAGATTGACCTGCCGAACCAGCGAGGGTGGAATCGCCGGATTGTTGGCTGCGCCACTTGCGATCAGCGTGCCGAGCATACCGACCGCAAGCGCACCGATGATCGCGGTGCCAAGCGCGGTCGAAAGATTATTGGCTGTGCCGCGCAGCGCGCCGACATCGCCGGCCAGCTCTTTTGGCGAGGCCGAAACCAGCACATTGAACACCAGCGTCAGCAGCGAGCATTCGACCAGCCCGAGAATGACCAGGCCGATAATCACCATCGGCGTGCCCCAATCGTTGCTGATGGTGAAGGCCAACCATACCAGCCCGATGGCGACAATCGCGAAGCCGTAGCGGCCGATCTGGCGCGGGGAAAGCCGATCGAACAGCCGGACGATCAGTGCCGTGCCGGCAAAGATTGCGAGTGAGTAGGGAATGACTGCCACTGCGGTGAACAGGCTGGTACGGCCCTGCACAATCTGGATATAGAGCGGGATTAGGAAGTTGACCGCCGGGCCGAGCGAGCCAATGATCAACAGCGAATACAGCCCGGCGCGCTCCTCAGCCGAGTCGATCACTTCCATCCGCAGCAGCGGCTGCCGGTTCTGCGCTTGGCGCATGGCGGACCAGACAAAGAAGAGCTGGCCGAGCATGATGCCGAAGATAATCATCATTGGCGCTGGAGACAGGCCGAGAATATTGAGCGGCGCGTTGGACGAAGCCAGCAACACGCCCCATGCGTTGAGGTAGTTAAACCCCAGGCTGAGGAATATGACCGCTGCCGCCGCAATCAGTGCGCCGTTCCAGTCGATTTTGAGTTCAGGCTCGCGCTCGACCGACCTCAGCCGAAAACTCAGGACGATCACCACGATCGCCAGGAACACCAGCAGGCCGAACGCATAGCGCCAGCTCAACACCGTGCCCAAAAAGCCGGCGATCAAAAACGCAAACACGCCGGCGGCCGCCTGCGCTGCGCCGAGCAGGCCCAGGCATTGCGCCTGCTGCTTGCCCTCGTAGTTGGTCGCGATCAGCACAACCAGACTCGGCACCACCAGCGCAACCGCAAGGCCCGCCAAACCCTGCGCCGTAATCATGCCGGAAACATCGCTACTGAACGCCATTAATCCCATCGCGATACCCTGAATGGCAATGCCAACCTGAAATACCAGCCGCGAGCCGAGCAGTTTGCCGATCTTCGCGCCCAGCATCACGAATCCTGCAACCGCCAGCGAATAGACAACCAGCGCGGTGCTCACATTTGTTGGCGACGTATTGAAATCATCGACGATCGAGCCGATCGAGACTTGGAGCGCGCTGACATTGAAGGCCAGTTGGATCTGGGCCAGCGCGATAATAATCATGGGCATCCACGAGGCTTCTACCACACGTTCTACGCTGCTCGACGGACGAGATTGTGTTGTCATATAATTTTTGTATCCTGTTTTATCGGCTCAACGCCCGCGCTTCCAGCGCGAGCAGCAGCAGCAACACACCGCGCACCACAAGACTAATCCCCACCAAAAGTTCGATCAGCAGCAGCAGCAACGACGGATTCGCAATGATAAAAACACCGAGAACCACACTCAATAGGGCGAGCAGCACCAGCCAAATCCAGCCCGGCGGTCGCCGTATCAGTGCGTACACACCCTCGAACACGGCGTCGGCGATAAAGCCAAGCACC
>JACMIM010000117.1 GCA_014381165.1 Roseiflexaceae bacterium | reverse complement strand
GGTGCCGCTGGTGCCGATGTCGCCGCCGGTGCAGCGGCTGTTGCTGCGCCAACCGGGGCGCTGATCGCTGGGGCATCTGTCGCAACCACGGCCGGCGAGGCCTGCGGATCCTGGGCCGCACTGTTGCATGCAGCAGCAAACAGCGCGACCAAAAGCAGCGTCGTAACGAAAGGCAACCGATCGATGTTCACGCAGAACTCCTTCCAATATCTCAGCGCGCTTTCCAACACTGTGCTGGAAATGCATATCGCTTTAGCACAAGGCATGCTCGCCTATCATCATGTGGTTGGAGGGTGGATATGGCAAGAGGCAGTCGGTCAGCCATTAGGGGCTAGCCGTGAGATCAGCGCATATGTTAGGTATTTGGTTGGAACAGCCTCAATAGTAGCAGTAGACTACCTACTTGTCAAAGAGTACGACGTACATGTTTGCACCACCACGGCCACCTGATGAATCCGGCGTCTGATACGCCAAACGCGCAGAAGCGCGTTCAACCTCGTCCAACGCGCTTCTGCGTGTTTCGGATAGCAGCGGCGGGTTTCAACCCGCCCGGGTTCGGTGCGCGCACAAACGTGTACGCCACCACCACGGCCACCGGATGAATCCGGCGTCTGATACGCCAAAACGCGCTGAAGCGCGTTCAACCCCGTCCAACGCGCTTCAGCGCGTTTCGCGCCGTAACAGCGGGCTTCCAGCCTGCGCGCGCCTGCTCTATGCTATACTTGTGGCTGCGCACACCACTGTGTGCCAAAGGTGATTGCTCTATGCGAACTATGACAATGCGGGTGGTGTTGATTCTGCTTGCGGCGGGCGAACTGCTTCGTGCGTGGCTGTTCTTGGTGCAACAGCCGCTTGCCTATCAACTGCTCGACCGCCCGTTGATCGACCCCTTGATCACTCGGCAGTACGGCCTCTTTCTCATCCCGGTCGCTTTATTCTATGCGGTGCTCGCCAGCGATCCTGTGCGCGGCGCACGGCTGGTGTGGGTGGGTGTCGCGCAACGTGTGGTTGAGGCAGCACTTGCGTTACAGGATTTTCTAACAGGGGCGCTCTCGCTACAAACATTTCTGGCAATTGCGGTGAGCGGATTCGTGATCGCGGCAACCCTGATTGGCCTCAACTGGCGTGTTGGCAGCACCTGGGAAGCGCCCGAGCCAAGCCGCCGCCGCAGCGCGATGCGGCGAACCCTGCTCAACTTTGGCTGGCTTTTTCTGTTCTGGTCGGTTGCATCACTGGTTATTCTGCAACTTGGCTCTTGGCTGCTGAGTTATCCGGTCAATGATGTCTATACCACAAAACAACAGGGTGTAACGTTTCTCGTACTCAGCCTGACCAGCCTGCTGGCTGCGAAACAGGTTGTTCAGTACCGCTTATTTATCTGGGTGCCGGTGATGAGCCAGATCTGCGGAAT
The DNA here is from genome assembly GCA_014381165.1 of Roseiflexaceae bacterium. Taxonomy (GTDB): domain Bacteria; phylum Chloroflexota; class Chloroflexia; order Chloroflexales; family Roseiflexaceae; genus JACMIM01. The sequence goes on along the minus strand of JACMIM010000117.1, from coordinate 5,985 downwards.
ATTCAACTCCGCCTACGAAGCGTCAATTGGCTCAGTCCCCCTGACGACGGCAATCGTGCAGTGGTGTATCCAGGCACTGATCATCGGCATATTTCTGCGCTGGTACCCCTGGCGAGCTACCAACCCTACGCACGGGCACACTGCCTACCCGGCGGCAAGCCAAACCACACGCTAGCCCAGCCGGCCTTGTGGGGCCGCCGCCTATAACAAAAGGTCACAGCAAGCAATGAGAAACGTTGCTTGCTGTGACCTTTATTGTGGGCTGGAATACGGGGCTTGTTAGGCCGATGCTTGAACCCGTCGGCCAGTGTCCGACGTACCGCCCGAGCGCAGAATCATGAACACGGCCACCACGACAAGATTGATCACCAGCTGAGTTACGAACTGGCTGGTTGTGATCTGCTGAAGGCCGAATGCACCATAGGCTGAGTAGGCAATGCCAACAATCTGCTCGGCGATCACGATCCAGATCAGCGCGCGGTAACGCACAGGGTCGGTGGCAGTGATCAGGTACACCGCACCAAGCAGCAGCATGACCATGCCGTATTGCTGTGCCATCGACACCAATTCCGGTGTCCAGCCAGAGGCCGGCGTCCAGCCGATGAGGCTTGCGCCGCTCTGCTGTGCAAAGGTTGAAAGCAACCCATTGAGAATATTCCAAACTCCCCACAAAACCAATAGCCCTTGAAGCACGCGTGTCTGGTTCATTTCAGCTCCTCATCAGAATTCTTCGGCTTCGCTTGCTCACTCATGAGCGGAATGATTTCCCCTACCCGATTTCCCGGCTGCGTGCGGCAGGCAATTGCGCACTGTTGGCAACCTGTGCAGGCTGCAACCGTGCGCGGCGCGGCGCGGCGTGAGCGTGGCAGCCAGCGCCGTACCACGCCAACCACCTCATTAAATGGGCAGAGGTAGCGGCAGATACCACGCTTGCCGAGCACCATCACACTTGCACCAACAAACAATACCATGCCAAATTGAAACAGGTGGCGCGGCCAAGAGGCGAGATCCATACCGAACGGCGTGTAGTCGGTTGTTGCTGCGGTTGGCACCAGCCACCACGCGATCGGCACCCAGCTAACAAGCAGCAGCAGCACGAGCGCTTTACCCCAACGTGGGTTCAGCCGAACCCGCGACCGTGCCAGCGGCTCAAAGAAATCTTGAATGCCGCCGATCCAGCACACCCAGCCGCACATCCAACTGCCACCGAGCGCCGCCAACACAACCATTGTCACCCAGAACGCGCCGCCGATGAACACCCACAGCCCACCAGGCACATGCACTTCGATCAGCACAAGATTGACAAAAATAAAGACAAGTTGGAGTGCGCGCCGTTGGCGCGTGTCTCCCTGGGCAGAAACCGGTGGTGTAGACATAGGCACCACTCTAGTGTTATGTGTCAAACGGTTACTATGAGTGTAGTCGATATTTGCTTTCTCCGCAAGCGACAGAACGGTGGGTGTGGCGTAAACATGTGCGTCGGGTGCGCGTAACACAAGACGCCACACCCCATAACGCTCGAGCGCTTAACGCGCTGCTAGCTGTCGTACACCTCGAGTTCGTAGATGCGCGCCGCGCCATTACCATCGCTGGCGGGTGTCACGATGTTCAGCCGCACCAGCCGCGCCGCGGTGGCGGAAATAGTGTGGCTGGTTTCGCTCGCGGTGTTATTCGTCACGTTCACCGGCGTCGACCAGTTGGCCCCATTGTCATTACTGAGCTGGATGGTGAAGGCACGCGTGTTCCAGGCCGTGTTTTCGCCGCCCGCACCGGCGTGTTTGACCACCAGGCGCGTGATGCTTGCGCTTGCACCCAAGTCAATTTGCAAGAACTTGCTGCCGCCCGCCGAGCACCATTTGTCGCTGTTGCCGCCTGACACGCTGCCATTGACCGCCTTGGCTGGCCCTTCCGCAGAACCGCATTGACTGTCGGCAGTAGCAGTTTTGTTCAGCGCGAGGTTGCTGCCTGTGCCATACAGCTCGAACTCGTAGATACGGGCAACATTGCCGCCGCTTTGCTCGGGCGCAGTAATCAACAACCGCCAGTAGCGCGCGCTGGTTGCCGCAACCGCTCGATCCGTCACGCTTGCACTGTTGCCGCTCACTGAATCGAGGTCACTCCAGTTCGTCGCGTTGCTGCTCTGTTGTAGCTTGAAATCACGGCTGTTGTAGGACGCGCTTTCGCCACCTGCACCGGCGTGGCGCACCACCCAGCGGCTGATCGGCTTGGCCGCACCAAGATCGACCTGGAGCCAAACACTGCCACTGGCAAGGGTCGCGCACCACTTATCGCTGTTGCCGCCCGATACGCTGCCATTAACGGCTTTTTCTGGCCCTTCGGAACCACCACAACTGTTGAGCGCCGATGCCGCGCTGTTCAACGCCAGATTGGTTGCCACCGGCGTACCGCCGCCACCAGTGCCATAGATTTCAAAGGCATAGATGCGGGCAGTCGTCGCGCCATTCTGCTGGCCTTTGGTAATGTTCAACCGCACCCAGCGCGCGTCGATCGAGCTAATCGTGTGGGTACTGATCGAGCCAACATTGTCAGTTGTATCGACCAGCGTGTTCCAAGTGCCGCCGTCGCTGCCGTTAGCGCTCCACTGAATCTGGTAATCGCGGGTATTCCAGGCCACATTCTCGGCACCATAGCCAGCGTGGCGCACCACAAAGCTGTTCAGCGTAGCGTTTGCGCCAAGATCGACTTTGAGCCACACAGCGCCCGTGCCACCCGCACACCACTTGGTGGCATCGTTGTCGTCGGTCGTGTTGGCCGCAATTTCATTCGAGCCACACTCGCTGCTGGCCGTGGTGGTTTTGCCTTGGGCAATATCTGTCGGGGTTGCAACAGGCGTCGCGCCATATGACGGAGGCTGGTTGGTACTTGGCGCACTGCCCCACGATGTCGCACTGCTGCCAAGGGTCAGGCGCAGTGTGTTGTTCTGGTTGCCATTGACCAGGCTTGCAAGCGGAACCCAGGGGCTATCGTAGCTGCTGCCATTCAGCGTTGCACTTTGAATATACTGGTTGGTGCGTGCGGCGTTTGGCGCTTCGATGGTCAGCGTGCGGCCATTTTGCAGCGTGATCGTCAGTTTGGCGAACATGGGGCTGTTGATCGCAAAGCCGGGAACACTGGGAATAGCTGGGTGCAGGCCCATTGTCGCCCCGACATACCAGGCCGACATCGCGCCCCAATCCTCATTTCCGGGGTAGCCATCGGGCTGATCCGAAAACAAGTCAAGCTGAATCTGGCGCACCACCCGCTGTGTTTTGGCAGGTTGTCCAGCCCAGTTGTACAGCCAGGGTGTTTGGAAACTTGGCTGGTTGCCGAAGTAGGAGTATGTACTGACTGGCCCATCGCTTAACTTTGTGTAAAAGTTGTCGAGCCGGTTGCGAAACGTGTTGGTGCCGCCCATCTTGCCGATCAGTTCGGCGGTGTTATGCGGCACGCGCCACGAGCCTTGCGCCGTCACCGATTCCTCGAACAGCGTTTCGTTGCCGCCGGTTGGCCCGCCAAACGAATCGAAGCCGCCGCCATTCGAGCCACGGCTCCACAGGTAGCCGTTGTAGCCATTGCCACTGCAACTGGCGCACCAAACATTCGCCCAGTTATTGCTGCGGGCGATCATGGTTTTGTAGGAACGGTAGTCGCCTAGGTTGAGCGCCATCTGCGCACTGTCGAAGTCAGCAATTGCGTTGTTTTGGGTGATTTCAACCGCGCGATTATCGCCATTGCCCGTGCCTCCAACATAGCCATTCGCCAGGTACTCCGCACCGCGCGATCGCCCGCGTTGTGCCTTCTCCCATACCACACCTAACGTGGTGTTGGTGTCAAAGGCGGTTGCACCAAAGGCGTGAGCTTGTGCTGGCAGCGACCAATCTGGCACATTCGGGTTGTTGCGGTAGGCGTTGCCAAACAGCAGAATCTGCGACAAGTCGCCAACCTGAAGGGCCGAATCGGTATAAGTTTGGATCGCGTCGCTGGTTTCTTTTGGAAACAGCATTCCCAGCAAACTCCACTGGCCGCGCCCGCCATCCCAATTCGAAATGGTTGTGTAGGCAGCGTGCCCGCTGGCAACCGTGTGCAGTGCGCTATCCCAGCCGGTGTATTGGCCATTCAGATCGCTGATCACGTTTGGCTGCGAAGCGAAGTGGTACAGCGTGGTGTAGAACGTGCGCAGGTCGGCGTACTGCGCGTTTGCGTCTTCGACCAAAAAGCGGTTGAGCAGCGTGTTCCAGGCGCTGTCGGCATTTGACCGCGTGGTTTCAAAGCTCTGGCCGTTGGGAATTTCAGCATCGAGGTTGGCCTGGGCATTGGCCACGCTCACCCACGAAACACCAAGCCGGGCTTGAACTGTGCTGCCACTCGCGGTATCGAATGTCACATACGCGCCCGCCTGATTGCCCGCATTGGTGCTAGTACTGCCCGCCGAAACGCTACTCCCGGCAAACGTGCCATACGCGCTGAACGAACGATCAAAGCGGGCAACGAAGAACAAGCCGGTCGTGTTACCAGTCGAGCCAGTGATGGTACGGTTGGTTGGGTCGATGGTGGCACGATACCCACTGCTGACGATCAGGGTTGCTGGTGCGCCAGCCGGATAGGTGAACTTGGCCTGCCCAGCGCGGCTCGTATTGGTTAGCTCGGTGGTGATATTCGAATCACTCTGGACGCGGTAGTAGCCGGGCGCTGCCGTTTCGTTGGCGTGCGAAAAGGTGCTGTGGTAGGCGCTGGCATTCGTTCCCGGCGAACTGCCGACGCTGCCAACATACGGCAGAAAGGGCGACCAGTACTCCATGTACTCGCCTTTAATCAGGCTGAAGCCACGCAGCGTGGTGTTGTCGTAGTCGTAACTGATCGCCGTGTCAGAGGTGTTGGTGTCTGGCCCCCATTGGATCATGCCAAAGGGCACCTGGGCACTGGGCATGCGTGCGCCATGCGCGCCATTAGTCGGGTTTTCGCCCGTGTTCGTGGTGGTGTCCTTGGTGCCCATCAGCGGGTTGACATACTGGGTCAGGTTGACTGCGGCCTGGGCGGTGGATGGAACGAGCGGGCCGCCTTGGCCAAACGAGGCCAGCAGCGCGAACAGCAGCATCGCAGCGAACAGCGTCTTCTTCGACATAACCTTGCTCCTTGTTGTAGCTAGGAACTAGCGGCTAAAAATTAGGCATCAAGCGTCATCTTATCGCCGTCCCATGCCCTCGCGTGCCGTCAGTGGCGATCCTGGCACCGCCAGCCCGCACGCGGCCAGCACCAGTTCGCTGAACAGTGAGTTGGCCCAGCCGAACCAGGGGCGCGTGAAGGTGCGCGGATCGTCGGCATGGAAGCTTTCGTGCATCAGTCCGGTGTTAGCATCGGTGCGCGCTAGCAGTTCGAGCATGGTCTCACGCTCGAACTGATCAGTGCTGGTGAGGCCTTGCATGGCCAGCGCAAGCGGCCAGATGTGCTGCGTAGACGTGTGCGGGCTGCCGATACCACGCGCGGCGCGCCCCTGGTAGAAATAGGGATTGGCCGTGCTGAGCACAAAGGCGCGGGTATTGCGGTAGATCGGGTCGTCTTCTGTGCAATAGCCAAGGTAGGGCAGTGCCAGCAGGCTGGGAATATTGGCGTCGTCCATCAGCACATAGTGGCCCATGCCGTCGGTTTCGTAGGCGTAGATTGGCCCAAAATCTGCGTGATCGACAATTGCAAACTCGCGAATGCCACGCTCGATCGCGGCAGCTAGCGATTCGGCAGCAGCGGCGGTGGCCTCGTCCTGGTGTACCTCGCGGGCGATCGTTGCCGCATAGCCCAGCACCACTACCGCAAACATGTTGGCTGGCACCAGGTAGCCATAGGTGCATGCGTCATCGCTTGGCCGAAAGCCCGACCAGGTCATACCAGTAGGTGCAACCGGGCTACCACGGCCGTGATTGGGCAGCGTATCGCTAGGTGGGCAGTCCAAGCGTTGAAAGTGGTAGGGCGAATCGGTGATATGCTGCTGCT
>JACMIM010000012.1 GCA_014381165.1 Roseiflexaceae bacterium | reverse complement strand
TTGACTTCCTCCGACAACGGCTTGCCTTTGGTATGCACTTTCAAGATGTCGAGGCGCCCGCGCACATCCGGCGCGTCCAAAATAACCTGGCGGTCGAAACGGCCCGGGCGCACAAGCGCCGGGTCCAGCACGTCGGGGCGGTTGGTGGCAGCGACCACGATGATGTTGGTCTGGCTGTCGAAGCCGTCCATCTCGACCAGGATCTGGTTCAAGGTCTGCTCGCGCTCGTCGTGCGAACCACCGAGGCCCGCGCCGCGCTGGCGACCCACCGCGTCAATTTCGTCCACGAAGACGATACAGGGCGCGTTGCGCTTGGCCTGGTCGAACAGGTCGCGCACGCGGCTGGCACCGACGCCGACGAACATCTCGACAAACTCCGAGCCGGAGATCGAGAAGAATGGCGTGCCGGCCTCACCAGCAACCGCGCGCGAAAGCAGCGTCTTGCCGGTACCGGGGGGGCCGACCATCAGCACACCGCGTGGGATGCGTGCGCCAAGCGCAGCGAATTTGTCGGGGTACTTCAGGAACTCGACCACCTCGGTCAGATCCTGCTTGGCCTCTTCCTGGCCAGCCACATCGGCAAACGTGACAGTCGGCTTATCACCCGAGAACATGCGCGCCCGGCTTTTGCCGAACGAGAGCGCCTGGTTGTTCGAACCCTGGGCTTGGCGCATGAAGAACACAAAGAAGCCAATCATCAGAAGCACTGGCAGCAGGATGGTGAAGATGTTGAGCAGGCCACCCCAGGCTGGCGCAGGGTTGACGGTAACGACCAGATCCTGAACTTGCTCCGGTGCCACGCCGGCGTCAAGCAGTAGGCGCGTGATCGAGTCATTGCGATCGACCCGTGATGTAAAGCGATTGTCCGGTGATGGTGCCGTGGTCTCGATGACGAGGTCGCTCGAACCCTCGGAAGCGGTAATCTGGGTGATCCGGCCAGCCTTGGCCTCGCCAAGCACCTGCCAGATGTCCATGGTTTTCGCCGGCTGCTGTGAGTTATTGAAATAGCTGAAGAATAGTGCCAGCGCCGCCACCAGGATAATTAGGTAGACAAAGCTATTCTTGAGCCAGCGGTTATCGCCCATTGTGTTGAGGCTCCTCCAGACCTTATGATCGTCGGTGAAATCCGGAGATATGAGGTCGGCGTGTGAATGAAGATTGTGGGTATTATAACAAACCAAAATGGGCGCGGCAAGGTAGCGTGATTACAGTTTTTCGACGAATCTTACCCCCTACGGTACACTTCCTCCTTCAGCACCCCAATGTAGGGGAGATTGCGGTATTTCTCGGCGTAGTCTAGCCCATAGCCCACTGCGAACTCATTCGGGATGTCGAAGCCAAGATAGTCGACCGCCACACTGGACTGGCGGCGATCTGGCTTGTTGAGCAGCGCGCAGATGCGCAGGCTGGCCGGGTTGCGCCGCTGAAGCTGGTCGATCAGGTAGGCCAGCGTCAACCCACTATCGATAATGTCCTCGATTACCAACACATGCCGGTTGTTGATGTCGGTGTCCAGGTCTTTGAGCAGCCGCACCACACCACTCGACTGTGTGCTTGCGCCATAGCTGGAGATCGCCATGAAGTCCATCGCCAGCGGCAAGTCGATATGGCGCACCAGATCCACCATAAACATGACGCTACCCTTGAGCACTGCTACAAGCAGCAAGTCATCGTGGTTGCGGTAGTCTGCGGCGATCTGCTGCCCAAGTTCGCGAATGCGGCTCTGGATGCGCTCCTCGGATATGAGCACCGATGCAATGTCATTGTGCATACGAATGTTCCTCGTTATTGATTACGTATCGCTGGAATGATCTGGATCCATAGCGCTGAGGGCGCTTCCGGCTGCGCCAGACAGCCGGCGGCGGCACGGACGCCGGCGACCCAGACAACCTGATCGGCGCTGGCCACAATCGGCCAGCGTGCGCGCAGCGGTTGGGCAATTTTAGCATCGACCAACACATCTTGAACTTTACGGCTGCCGCCCCCGGCCAACCGCAGGCGATCGCCGGCCCTGCGCCCGCGCACGATCATCGGCAGCGCAATCGCCGCTGCCTCCAGTGCAATCGTCCAGCGGTCGCTCGTAGGAGGTGGCTGGCCCAGCCCCAGGTGCAGCCGCCAGCCGTCGGCCAGTTCGATCTCGTCCGGCACACGCAGTTCCTGCGCTGCTGCCAGGAGCTGCGGCCCAGCGGCAGCGGGAAGGCCCAGCGTCAGCGCGCCGCCATAGCCCACACGCAGCCCGATGCCGCCGGGCAGCGGCAGCCGCTTGCCGACCCCATGCAGCTCACGCGCCCGCTCGACCTGCTCCCAGCTCAGGGTATCTTCGCCGCCGAGGGCCGCATAGGCTCGCCGCAGTGCCGCCCGTTGCAAGCTGGGGTGCAGCCCCCGCCACGCAGTGCCGTCGAGTGTCACACCGCCCAGGTGCTGGCGAGCCAGCTCTGGCCAGGCACGATCGAGTGCCTGTTGCACGAATGCCGCGTCGTCGGCGCAGACTGCTGCTGTGCGTCCGAGCGCATCGACGATCTGTAGATTATACGTGGCCAACAAGGGCAGCAGTTCGTGGCGAATACGGCTGCGTGTGTAGACCGTGTCGGCGTTGCTGGCATCGTGGCGGAACAACAAGCCGTGTGCCGCGCAGTACGCCTCGACGGCAGCGCGGCTGGTGGCGAGCAGCGGACGGATCAATTGCAGATTTGAGATTGCCGATTGCGGATTGTCCGATCCAGTAATCTGGAATCTGGAATCTGGAATCGACAACACTGGTTTGATGCCTCCCAGCCCGTCGGTGCCCGCGCCGCGCAGCAGATGCATCAACACGGTTTCTGCTTGGTCGTCGGCGGTGTGCGCTGTGGCGATCGCGGCTGCGCCAAGTTCAGTGGCCTGTCGAGCGAAGCAGCGGTAGCGCGCGCGGCGTCCGGCGTC
>JACMIM010000011.1 GCA_014381165.1 Roseiflexaceae bacterium | reverse complement strand
TCGGCCTGCCAGCCGCCGCCATCCCAGCTCAGGCGGGCGTAAGACGAGCGCGGGTCGCCATCAAACGGCAGGCCGACTGCGCCAGCATTCACCACCAGCGTGCTGTCCAGCCGCCGGACGAGCGGGCGGTGAGTGTGGCCGCAGCAGAACACCGGCGGCGCGGGCGCGATTTTCGCGCGCAGCTCCTCGTCGGGCGTGTCGGCTAGAATATTGTCGCGGTCGTGGCGCATCGAGGCGTGAACGATGCGCATTTCGCCGCCATCCGGCCCGGCCAGCGAGATTTGCGTCGGCAACGCACGAATTGGTGCGACATCGCCAACCCGCGCCGCTGTCCAGCGCACATTTTCGCGCACCGCTTCCTCGGCCCCGGCGCGCGCCGAGGGGTCGGCGAGAATGCTCAACACATACTCCTCGTGGTTGCCGCGCAGCAGCCGCCAGCCGTCCTCACGCTCGCGCGCAAAGCAGAAGGCCAGGCACTCCAGCGGCTGCGGGCCACGGTTTACAAGGTCGCCCGCCACGATCACCACAGCGGGCTGCCAGCGGGCCAGATCGGCGGCGACCGCCTCCAGCGCGGCTAGGTTGCCGTGGATATCAGAGATTACAGCGATGTTCATCTAACAACCTTCTTTGTACCATCACGTCACGAACAGGAAAATATCATAACACGCCTTCTCCCGGACAAACCGCCAATGCATCCATTCGCATATTTACTTCGCATTGCCAGGTAGACCACTACAATCACAGCACAGTCGGATATTGGAGGCGGCGGTATGGCGGCTTTCTCTCAGATCGTTCGGCGGGGCCGGGTGGCGTTGCTTGTGCTCGCCGTGCTGCTTGCTGCGCTCACGCCTTCCGTGGCCGCAGCGCACCCGCTTGGCAACTTTACCATCAACCGCTTTAGCCGCCTCGCGCTCCAGGGCGAACAAGTTGGTCTGCGCTATATTGTCGATATGGCCGAGATTCCGGCGCTCCAGGAACGCCAGCAGATCGACGCCGACCAGAACGGCGATCTTTCGCAGAGCGAGCAGGAAAGCTACCGCGATACCACGGCGCGGACCCTAGCCGCCAACCTGTCGTTGCGTATGGGCGAACAGCTAGTTACCCTGAACATCGACACGGCTGCGCTGTTTTTCCCGCCAGGGCAAGGCGGCCTGCCGACTCTGCGCCTAGAGCTGGAACTGCGCGGCGCGCTTCCGGCGAACGGCGGTGCGGCTAGCTTTCGTGATGACAACTTTGCCGACCGCATCGGCTGGAGCGAGGTGGTGGTAGTTGGCGACACAGGAGTAGCGATCAGCGAATCGAGCGCGCCCGCCCAAGGCATCAGCGATGAACTGCGCAGCTATCCAGAAGACCTGCTCCAGACGCCGTCAAGCATCAATACGGCCAGCTTTCAGTGGAGCGCAGCCCCTGGCGGCAGCTTATCCACAACATCGTCCCCAATTTCCACGAGTTATCCACAGGTAGAACAACAAACAGATAATCTTGCGAGTCTGGTCGCCGTGCCATTGAGTAGCCCGTGGGGACTGCTGCTGGCCCTGGCAACCGCGCTTGGCCTTGGCGCGGCGCACGCACTGGCTCCTGGCCACGGCAAGACGATTGTGGCCGCCTATTTGGTCGGCACACGCGGCACCGCCTGGCACGCGCTGTTTCTTGGGCTAATCACAACCATCACACATACCGCCGGCGTGTTTGCACTTGGCCTGCTAACGCTGTTTGTCTCGCAATATGTGCTGCCCGAGCAGTTCTACCCTTGGCTGTCGGCACTGTCGGGCGTGATGGTCGCGCTCATTGGCGCGGGGTTGTTACGCCAGCGTCTGGCCAATGTGCGTGGGCACCAGCAC
>JACMIM010000116.1 GCA_014381165.1 Roseiflexaceae bacterium | reverse complement strand
CCACGAGAACCGGCATGGGCGGCGAGGATTTCGCCTACATGGCCCAGCGCGCGCCGGGGGCCATGTTCATGCTCGGTGCGGCGCTCGACCAGCAAACCATGCGCGCCCACCACACTGCGATCTTCGATATCGACGAGCAGGCCATGCCCTACGGCGCGGCGATTCTGGCTGAAACTGCGCGGCGCTTTCTAGCTGGCGAGCTGCGCCTGGAACGCTAGGGGCACTTCCAGTTCGCCAAGCAGCGCTGTCACATGCCCAGAGCATCGTTGAGCAGCGCGGCCAGGTGTTTTTCCAGCGCGCTGTAGGAATAGAAACGGCAGGCCAATTCATAGTTATGCTCGACCATTGCCTGGATGCGTGGTTGATCGCCGAGCAAGGCTTGCACCTCCTGCACAACCGCGCTCGTGATAAACTCCTCGAACTGAATGACCTGGAACCCCTTTGGCTGGATGTCTACCCGGTAGATATCGTAGGCGCTGAGCACGATCGGACGCCGGAAATACAGCGCTTCCAAAAAGGCATTGCCAAAGCCTTCGATCACCGAAGGATAGGTTACAAAGTCGCTGTGCTGATATGCATCTGCCAGGCTGTAGACGCGCTGCCCAGTGGCCGTGGTTCCGCGGCGTTCGCTGATCAGGTCGGATCCGAACAGCACATGCACGCCCAACAGCTCTGCGTAATCACGCAGGTAGATCCCGTAGTCAAGCCCTTCGTCGCCAGCTTCGTGCGAGATCAGCAGCGTCGCCGGGCGAGCCAGCCGCGCGACCAATTCAATCGCGCGCTCGATCCGCTTACGCGGCACCACCCGGGTCGGCTGGAGCACAAGCAGTTCGTCGGCGGCAATGCCTAGATCGGCGCGCAAGTGCGAGCTGTAGTCATCGGCAGGGGGTGGCGGCTGCTCAAAGGGCATCACATTGGGAATAAGCGTTGAACTGACTGCGCGCCGCATGGCAAGCTGGCGCGCGGCGGGCGAGTTGATCACCACATGGCGAATATGTGAAAGCGCGGGCGGAAACGCGGCACTGAGCACATCCTCTGCGGCGCTCACTGCAAAGCGAACACGTTCCCAACTGAAATCGTGATGATGGGCAATCGTTGGGATGCCCGTTTCGGCAATCACCTCAGTCAGCGCAAGGCCAAGCGGCACATTCATGGGGATCGCGAGCGCATTCTGCGGAATCAGCAGAGTGAGATCGAAGCGCTGAATAAACGCATACAACTGGCGCTTCAGCCTTTCCTTGATCGCCTGAATCTGCTGCGAGGTTGCGCTGGAGCGGAGGTAATCGTCGAACAGATCGGCATTGATTGCGGCTACATCTGGATGTATGAAGTGGGCTTCCGGCGCAAGCATACTGATTTCTGATGGCCAGTCGAGCTCGCCCGCGAAGAAAAAGCATTGGTGGCCGAGCTGACGCAGGACTGTAACCCATTTAACCACCTCGAGCGAAACCCCATCCGTCCCGGCAAGACGAGTTGACACAAAGCCAATTCGCGCAGTCAATGCAGCCGTCATAGCACATCCCCTTTTGCCTGCGTGCCGATGCCTTCACCGATAGCATGAGTGTATCACAAACGGCTTATTCTGTGATGGAGCGCCGAAAACAGCGGATGTGGCGTAACGTCATGCGCCGCCCCCAGGGCCACCGGATGCATCCGGCGTCTGTACGCCAAAACGCGCTGAAGCGCGTTCACCCGCGTCCAACGGGCTTCAGCGTGTTTGGGATATCAGCAGCAGTACGCTCGTTGCGCGCAAAACGACACACCATCACTGCCCGGCATTTCTACGTGCCAACTCCTTCCACTACTGATGTATCCCAAGCGACCTTGTATGTGTACATCCAACCCAACGAGGTTGAATTGGCAAATAGTGGAAGAAGGAGCGGCATCATAAGATCACGAAACCATCGTGTTACCAGGTTTGCCGCCACCTTCGCATTGCCTGTCTTCCGCGAAGCCCGGACTACTTTCTCTGCTCGCTCGCGTCGAAGCCGTTCGTATGTACTAAACGCTTCTTTCAATCGAGGAATGTCTCGCACACATTGAGCTAGGACAATAGCATCCTCCAGCGCCAGCGATGCACCCTGTCCAGCGCTCGGTGATGTTGCATGCGCGGCATCGCCGATGAGCACGACCGGCCCTGCATGCCATTGCGGCAGTGTCGGAATATCGTAAATCGGATACCTCCCAATACTCCCCTCGGTAGCACAAATAACATCTTTGATAAAGGGTTGGTCGTTGCTATGCAAGCCGAGTAAGTGCTGTTGCCATTCCGTCTGCGGGATCGCCTCCAATTCAGACCTTCGTGGCGTGCCCGGATAAGCCATATTGTTGAACCAGTAGATCTCGCCATTTGGCTTCGCTAGATAGCCGAAAAAGGCCCGTTCGCCAAAGATGAAATGCTGGGTGTCTGGTGTTGGTGGTACAGTTGTGCTCTGCGAGAAGCCACCAGAACTGACTAGGCCAGTGTAGGTGGGTGCGGGCGCGTTCGGGTCGATGATCTGGCGTGTGCGCGAATGAACGCCATCACAGCCGACGAGAAAATCACCAGTGGCGCGTGTACCGTCGGCGAACGTGGCAATCACCTGTTGTTCATCGGTTACTGTAATGTCGATCAGTTGCTTGCCAAATGTGATAGGAATAGCTTGCCGTCCCGCTGCTTCACGAAGGATGCGGTGTAAAACACCGCGCTTCAGGATGACGCTGACAGCCCCTTGCCCCGCTGCTGCGCCGTTACGAACGTTTCCCAAACGCTTGCCATTACCACTCCACATAACCATTTGTGAACAAGCAAAGCCTTCCGCCTCAATTTGTGTGTCGATACCGAGTGTCCGAAGAACATCTAGGCCATTCGAGGCCACGTTGAGGAAAAGGCCAGCATGGTCGTCAGGCACCTGCTGTGCTTCGTAGATTGCTGCCTCAATACCCGCCCGCTTGCAGAACAGAGCGAAAACTGGGCCGGCAACTCCGCAGCCAATAATCAGCGCTTTTTTGGGGTTTGCAGTCATCTTGTAATCGGCTCCTTTGTACTGTAAACTCTTTCTAGTATCATCTGCGCAGGTGATTATCTTAATAGATAAGATAATTAGAATATAAGATATTATGGATGAAATGTCAAGACCGCTTGTGCAGTACGGAACGGCGGTCGACCCGATTGTCGAGATGCTTGGCTTTCGCCTTAGTACAGCTACGGTGTTATTCCACGCAGCAATAGCGGATCGACTAGGTGTGAGCGTGACCGATGTAAAGTGTTTCAGTATCCTCCGGCAGACCGGGGCTATTACTGCTGGTGAACTTGGCGAGCGGGTCGGATTAACGACTGGAGCAATCACGGGTGTGATCGATCGGCTTGAGCAGGCGGGCCTGGTGCAGCGCACGCGGGATGCAAATGATCGGCGGCGGGTTGTCCTTGAGTTACTGAGTAATCCCGAGCATGAGCAGACGCTCACTCAACTATATGCACCGCTTGGACGCGCAATTGGGGAACTCGTGAATACTTACAGCAAGCCCGAACAGGCAGTGATTCTCGATTTTATCACCAAGACAACAGCAGTGTTGGAAGCCGAAACGGTACGACTGCGCCAAGTGGGAGAGGTGTTCTAGATACCGATAAGCTGCTATGCGGAGTTGTCAATGAAGCCTATTTCTGCCCCGATCGCTACAATCACCTATGCCGCATTTCAGCTTTTGCTCGCCCAACAGCGCTGGCCGTTCTGGGCAATTGATTCGCCAGCGCTCGAACCGCTGCTCGCATATCAACCAGTCTCGCTGACTACGTTGGTGCGCGTTCTGAAATCGCACTATACCTATAGCGATCTGTATCTCTTTAACCCGCTCCACAGCGCAGAACAGACCGGCACGATCGATTGGCACTGTATTCCCCAGGTCGATGCCGAAACCAGCGTGAACTACATCATCACGCGGGCTGTCACGCAGCCTTTTCTCGGCATTGCTGGATCGCTCGATGCTGCCCAACGTGGCGAGATCATGCTGCTACGACCCGCCGATGATGACATGCGCTTACACGTTCAAGGCTGATGATGATAATTGGACTTTGACATGGCCCGAGACGCGAGCCTGAATATGCTTGCGCCTCGGGCCATGCTATACTCTGCACAGGCAGGTGTGCTAGATGCGGCACACGCATTGCGCCCTGCACAGGAGTTTGTTTTGGATGACTGCCGCCGAAGAATCCAGGCACGCAGCGTGGGTTGTATGGGTGAGTTCGCCGCGCACGGCACGCCGTGGTGGTGCGTGTGCTGAGCGGCTCGGTGAACGATTGGGCTGCCCGCGTGCGTCGACTTGTGCTCGTACTTGTTGGTGGATATCTGCTTGGCCTGGTACTGCTTGCTGCACGCCCGGTTCTTTCACTTCAAGAAGCTGAGGGACTGTACCGGCAGCAGGAAACAGCAACGTACCATTGGACCAGCAGCCAGGTGCGCCTACCGCTGCATGGGCGCACTGGCCCAACACAAGTCGCATTGACGCTCGGCCTGGTTCGCTGGCCGGGCGATACACCTCGTCAGGTGACCTTGGCAACAGATGCAGGCGTGTTGGCTCGCTTCGAGGTGGCTGCCAAGCGACAGTATCATGTTGTCGTGCCGTCGTCGGCCCCTGCACTCGTGATCCGCTCGTCCGTCGAGCGACCGCCGCGCGATGATAGCCGCTGGCTTGGGGTGGTTCTGTTCGATGCCACGGCCAGCGCGCACGGCCTTCCACTCCAACTGAGTGCGCAGGTGCTACTGCTGACCGCGCTGGCGCTCGCGCTTGTGCTGTTCGCCATGTGGCTGACTCGCCGAGGCTATGGGTTGATCGGTGCGCTCACGGCGGGAGCCTTCGCGCTGCGCGTGGTGTATCTCGATGGTTCGCCGCCGGGCTTTAACCAGGACGAGGTGGTGAGTCTGGTAGACGCATGGTTCCTGTTGCAAACCGCTCGCGATCACTGGGGGCATGTCTTGCCGCTCGGTGCTCAGGAAGCCTTGGGCGATTGGATTCCGCCACTGCTGACGTACCTCGAACTTCCGCTTGTCGCGCTCCTGGGGCCGGTGCCACTAGCGGGGCGGTTGACCACCGCAGCCATCGGGACAGTCGCCGTGCCGATTAGTTATTACACGATCAGGCTGTTGCAGTTACCGCTCGCGGCAGCGGTGTGTGCTGCGTTGGTTACGGCTATCTCACCGTGGCAGATCTTCTTGAGCCGCTTTGCCATTCCGCCGGCGTTGGTACCAACCGCCTGGGCGCTTTGCATATGGGCGGCGCTGCTGTTTGTGCAGCGGGCAGGCCGCGCCGATGCGACACGGTTAGCGATTGTGGCGGGCCTGGCGTTGTATGCCTACCCGACCATGAAGTTGGCGGTGCCATTGCTTGTAGGCTGGGCGGTGCTTATCGCGCTGCTCCACCACGATCGTAGCTGGTGGCCTCGCTGGGTCGCGCCGCTGCTCCTGCTGGCCCTGCTGTGG
>JACMIM010000115.1 GCA_014381165.1 Roseiflexaceae bacterium | reverse complement strand
GCGCGAGAATAAAGATACCAAACACGAATGGCGCGTGCGACAGCATAACCAGACGCACGGTGCTATCGAATGCAGGTTCAAGCCCGAACGCGCGGGCGACTAGCCAGATCAGGGCTGCCCACAGCGCCCAGCCAACAATCGTCATGGCGATATTGATCAGGAGTGAGATGGCGCAGCGCCATGGCGGTACACGGTTGACAAACAGCACAACGCTTTCGCCGATCAGCAGGGATGCCCCCGCGAGAATGGCAAGCGTGATGATCGGCGCTCGTAGCTGGGGCGAGAGCGCCGCCTCGAAGACTTCGTTGCGTAGCAGCAATGCTTGCCCAATCACACGAAAAGTTTCGGACATGAGCTGGAGAAAACTGCGGATTCCGTCCATCTATTCCTCGGCGTGCTCGTAATCCAGTACGGAAATACGCATGAGCTTGTCCCAGCGGTGGGTGCTTTCGACAAAGCGCGTGGTGCCGGAGGCCGAGCGCATAACCACCGAGTGCGTGGTCGCGCCACCGCGCCGGTAGCGCACGCCGCGTAGGAACTCGCCATCGGTGATGCCGGTCGCCGAAACAAAGATATTCTCGGAACGCACCAAATCTTCGATCCGGTAGACCTTGGCGAGATCGATGTTATTTTGCTGGGCCAGCTCGCGCTCTTCGTCGTTGCGGGTCCACAGGCGGCACTGAATCTCGCCGCCCAAGCACTTCAGCGCCGCCGCCGTGATCACGGCCTCGGGCGCGCCGCCGATGCCCATGAGCACATCGGCGGGCGGGTCATCCACGGCGGTCATAATGCCAGCGGAAACATCGCCATGCAGAATTGTCTTGATGCGCGCGCCCGTCTCGCGAATCTGGCGGATCAGATCTTTGTGGCGCGGACGGTCGAGCACAACCACCGTCACGTCCTCGATCCGCTTGCCAAGCGCCAGTGCGATGTTGTACAGGTTGTCCTTGACCGGCGCGTCGATGTCGATCGCGCCCTTCGCGCCCTCGCCGACGGCCAACTTGTCCATGTAGGCAATCCCCGACCAGGCGTACAGCGAGTGGCGCTCGGCCAACGCCACCACCGCGATTGCGCCGGGCATGCCCTCGGCCAGCAGCGTCGTGCCCTCGACCGGATCGACGGCGATGTCGACCGCCGGCCCCTCGCCGGTGCCCAACTTCTCGCCGGTGTAGAGCATGGGCGCGTCGTCCTTCTCGCCCTCGCCAATTACAACGGTTCCATCCATCTGCATGTTGGCAAGCGCATAGCGCATGGCGTCGACGGCCAGCTGGTCGGCACCATTTTTATCGCCACGGCCCATCATGCGGGCTGCCCGCAACGCGGCCATCTCGGTGGCTCGCACAAGATCCATGCCCAGGTTGCGCTCGATCTGCATGTGTTCTCTCCTCGTTGAGCAGGCGAAAGGCGACGGTGGTAGTTGGCGCGATTGTATCATGAGCGCGGGTACATCGCCCGCGCCAATCGTGTGCCGCCACCACGGCCGCCGGATGAATCCGGCGTCTGATACGCCGAAACGTGCTGAAGCGCGTTGCACACGGTTGAACGCGCTTCAGCGCGTTTGGAATAGCAGCAGTGGGTTTCAACCCGCCTGCGCCGGGAAAAAGCCAGATCGTGTATACTAGCGCAGCCCAAACACCGAAATCGTAAAGCCATGCGAGGCGCTATGTCACTTGGAATCGCCGCTTACAGTTTCCCCTGTGCGTGCGGTCTGGCCCGCCGCGAGGGTGCCTGCCACACGCCGCCGCTGGACGCTTGGGGTCTCATCGACCTGGCCCAACGCCACGGCCTGCACAGCGTCGAACTGCCACTACACGGCTATCTACCCAACCTGGATGTATCCACCATCGACCGCCTGCAAGCCCGGCTTGAAGAAACTGGCATTGGGCTGGTGGTCGATACTCCGCAGATCGACCTGGCCATGCTCCAGGCCCTGCTGCCGCTGGCGGCGCGTGCCGGCGCGAGCACGGTGCGCGTCCTGGTCAGCACCGTCCTCGAAGGTGCGCGGGCCAGCGTTCCCGGTGGCTGGGACGCGCACCTAGCCTGGGCCGAGGGGCAACTGCGCGAAGTGTACCCGCTGCTCGACGAACTTGGCCTGATGCTGGCGTTGGAGAACCATCAGGATGTGACATCTGCCGAGTTGCTGCGGCTGTGTGCGGTCGGCCCGCGCATCGGCGTGACGCTTGATGTGGCCAACCCGCTGGCGGTCGGCGAGGGCGTGCTGGAGTTCGCCCGCGCAGTTGGGCCGCACATCCGCAATGTTCACCTGAAGGACTACACGATTCACGCGACTGGGTCGGGCTACCGGCTGGTGCGCGCCGCTGTCGGCGAGGGCGATCTGCCCTGGGCCGAGCTGCTGCCGCTGCTGGCCGAGCTTGCGCCCACGGCCACGCTACAGATCGAGCTGGCGGCGCTGTACGGGCGGCATATCCGTATCTTCGAGCAGTCCTGGTGGCAGGGCTTTCCGCCGACCGACGTGCGCGCGGCGCTTCCGGCGCTGCACTTTATGGCCAGCCACGCGCGCCCCGCTGCCACGGCCTGGCAGACGCCCTGGGAGTTGGGCGCGCCATTCGCCGAGGTAGCAGGCTGGGAGCTGGCCCAGTTCGAGCGCAGCGTGGCCTTTCTGCGGGCGTTTTATCCGGGCAAGTAAACCGCGAAGAGCGCGAAGAGCGCGAAGTAGGAAAAATAAACCACGAAGGGCACGAAGAGCACGAAGAGCGATAATAAGAACTAGAACCCTGGCAAAAAAGCGAATGAACAATCCGTTTCCGGCCCTTCGTGTTCTTCGTGTTCTTCGTGGTTAAATTGGTTCTTCCGGTGCTTCGTGTTCTTCGCGCTCTTCGCGCTCTTCGCAGTAAATTTGCGTTCCTCTTGTGTGCGTTCGCGCTCTTCGCGGTGAAATAAAGGAGCCGTACATGAGCAGCGTTTTCGATATGTTTCGCCTAGATGGGCGGGCCGCGCTGATCACGGGTGGAGCTGGCGGGCTGGGTAGCGTATTTGCGCAAACGCTGGCCGAGGCAGGGGCGCGTGTGGCCCTGATGGGCCGCCGCACCGATGTGATCGAGGCGGCGGCGCGCGAGATCGCCAGCGCCACTGGTGGCCAGGTGATCGCCGTGGCTGGTGATGTGACCGACGAAACCCAGGTGCAGGCGGCGGTCGCAGCTACTCAGGCGGCTTTTGGCAGCCTGGACATTCTGATCAACAGCGCGGGCGTGAACATACGCAAGCCGACGATCGAGTACGAGCTAGCAGAGTGGCGGCGGGTGGTCGATACCAGCTTGACCGGCGCGTTTCTGTGCAGCAAGCACGCTGCGCCGGGCATGCTCGCGTCCGGCTGGGGCCGCGTGATCAACATCGCCTCGATGCTGGGCAGCGTCGGGCTGGGAGAGCGGCCCGCCTACACGGCGGCCAAGGGCGGCGTCATCCAGCTTACCCGCACCACGGCGCTTGAGTGGGCCAGCAGCGGCGTGACCTGCAACGCGCTCGCGCCGGGGCCGTTCGCCACCGAACTCAACATCCCAGTGCTGCAAAACCCTGCCGCAAACAAGGCCTTTGTCGAGAAAATCCCGCTCGGGCGATGGGGCGAGCCGCACGAGCTGGCTGGGCCAATTCTGTTTCTAGCCTCGCCAGCCTCTAGCTTCATGACCGGCGCAGTGCTGACGGTAGACGGCGGCTGGACAGCGCAATGAAGCGTTCGGGCGTGGCTGATGTAGACGCGGAGGTATTATGTTCCACAATGAGGTGATTGGCCGACGGGCGGTGATGCCCAGTACGCGCGCGCTGGCATTCGCGGAGTTTGTGGTGCCGGCACCAGGCCCTAGCCAGCTGCTGGTCGAAACCGAGGCTTGCGCGATCAGCCCTGGTACCGAGCTGGCGGTCTACACCGGCATTCACCAGTGGCTGGCCGACCCAACACGGGCCTGGCCGAAGTTCCCGTTCACGCCCGGCTATAGCGCGGTTGGTCGCGTGGCGGCGCTGGGCAGCGATGTGCAGGGCTATGCGGTAGGCCAGCGCGTGATCTGGGCGGGCCGCCAGGAAAGCCACGCACTGGTAGACACGCAGGCCCAAGATCGACCGCTACAGCGCATCGGCGAGCACGTCGATGCGGCGGTGGCAGCTTCGACCGTGCTGGCGCGCTTTCCGCTGGCGGCGCTGGTACAGTCGGGCAGCCTGCTGGGCCAAGCGGTGGCGGTATTCGGTCTCGGCACGATCGGCCAGATCGCGCTGCGGCTGTATGCGGCGGCGGGCGCGTATCCGCTGATCGGTATCGACCCGGTGGCCGCGCGCCGCCAGATTGCCGAGCACACCAGCGGTGTCCGCACCGTCGACCCGACCAATGGCGACCTGAACACGGCGCTACGCGAGCTGAACAACGGCGAATTGCCCGAGATCGTGGTCGACGCGACCGGCGCACCCGCGACGGTGCATGCCGCGATGGCCGCAGTGGCCGATGGTGGCAAGGTGGTGATGGTTGGTAGCCCACGCGGCGTCGCTGGCGATGTCGATTTCTACTGGCACCTACACGGCCGTTCGATCCAGCTAATCGGCGCGCATGGCTCGGCGATCGGAGCCGCTCCGCGCGAACGATTCCCCTTCACGCTCGACCGGGCGCTGCGCCTGCTGGTCTACTTTGTCGAAAGCGGGCGGCTCCAGCTGGCCGACCTAATCACGCAGCGCGCCCAACCCGAGCAGCTGCAGGAAATGTACGAGGGCCTGCTCCACGAGCGTGAGCGCTTTCTGGGCGTGGTGATCGAGTGGAAGCCGTAGGGGCACGATCGCGCGGTAGGGGCACGATCGCGCGGTAGGGGCACGATCGCGCGGTAGG
>JACMIM010000114.1 GCA_014381165.1 Roseiflexaceae bacterium | reverse complement strand
TCATCTTGTCATCTTGTCACTTCTGTAAGCCCAAGCTCGACATAATCCCCAACAAGCTCCCCCGCCGCATTCCACACACCGGCTCGCTCCAGTGTGCCTTGTTGGTCGAACAACCCTACTCGCAGCACATAGCTGCCTGCTGGCAGTTCGGCCGGAAGCAGCAGCGTATGGGCGTCCTCGACCCAGTCACCCGCAGCCCACATGCCCAGCGGGTATGCGTCATTGCGAGGCGGCTGGTTGCTCTGGGCCACAATCATTCCCTGCCTATCGACAACATGCACAAACACGCTCCAATTGCGGCTCTGCGATCCCTGGGCGTGCCAGAGCAGCGCAAGTTCCAGCGATTCACCTGGTTGCGCCGTGCTGACGAATCGGTAGGCCCGCAGCTCCGCGCCGGGGCCGCTCGGCTGCCCGAATCGTCCATAGACGCGCGTTCCCTGCCAGTCGCGCGCCGCCTGTTCCGCCAGTACCTGAACCGGGTAGGCTGGCCGGATGACGCCAAAGGGCAGCCAGAAAGCCACAGCGCACAAGCTAAACGCTATCAGGCAAGTGGCAAGTGTCGCTGGTATTCTGTGTTGCTTTGACCAATGTTGCAAGCTGAAGCTTAACCGTTGAATCCCCTGTGCGATCAGAATCGCAATCGCGCTGATCGCCGGGAATAGCAGCCGACCCTGCCAGGCCACCAGGCCAGCCGTGTACGCAAAGGCCACCACAAACACGAACGTTGTAGCCGCCAAGGTGAGCGGCGGAATTGCAGAATGCCAAGCTTTCTGCTGCGTCAGTCGTAGGCCATATGCCCATCCAACCATTGCCAGCAGCCCTAGCGCCGTGTATATCCACAGCACCCAGGTCGGCGGGGCCACATTCATCCAGCCGAAGCGCACCCAGAACGAATCATGCAATTGGCGCAGCGCGGTGAGCCAGGCGGCCAGGCTGGTAAAATCGAAGGGCTGCGTACCGAACTGCGATTGGAACTCGGCCAGGCCGAATAGATCGCCATACAGTTGCCAGTTGCGCCAGTACCACCAGCCACTGACCAGGGCCGCCGTGATGATGACCAGGTGACAAGATGACCAGGTGAGAAGGCGACGCCAGCGCCAGCCATGCTGCTTGATCTGCCAGCCGAGACATGTAAGCATAATTATTGGCACGAGCACCAGCGCGCTCTGCTTGGTCAGAAGCGCAAGCCCCAGCAGAATGCCCAGTGCAAGCTCCTGGCCCCTACTCCCTGACCTCTGGCCCCGAACACAAAGCCACAGCGCAGTCGCCCCCAACGCTGCCAGCAGCGCGTCATTGCTCACCAGCCCGCCAATAAATAGGAACTGCGGGTTGAACGCCACCAGCGCCGCCGCAAGCAACGGCATTGCAGTTTTCTCAGTGCCGATCTGCAATGCGCTTGCCGCCAGCCAGGTCATTCCCACCGCTACTGCGCCACAGGCCACCGAGGCAAGCCGCATGAGGTGCCATGCCAGCACGGTGCCGCGCCAAGGCCACAGCTCGCGCGTGCCGTGCGCGGCAGCGTTGATCTGGTCGCCGCCGGCCCAGACGAAGCGCGGGTTGCCAGGTAGGTCGAGCTGACGCTCGGCAGGTGTCAGCCACAGTGTGGCGGGCGCGGCCAGCGCGTAGAACAGCGGCGGCTGGTGGCCCTCGCCGGGCACCTCGTTCTGGCGTTGGTCGGGCAGCCGCCCTTCGCGGGCTAAAAAGAACACATAGGCGGCGTGGCCAGGCTCATCCGGCCCCTCGCCAAGCGGCACGACGAAGCTGTAGATCGCGGCCAGCAGCACATAGGCGGCAATTAGTATTGCAATTGGTAGATATTTCACGATGACTTGATGACCTGATGAGTTACGCGTTGGCGGTTCCTGCCTGCGGCAGCCTGGAAAAGCTATTTTTTTTGTGTCGTTTTTTGATGATTTGTAAAACGCAAGACTTACCCTCCTGTCACCTGGTCATCTTGTCACCTGGTCATCTTGTCACCTGGTCAGGACTACCCAAACTGCTCCAACAGCCGCTCGTCGCCGCTTAGGAACCAGCGGATGTCGTCAATGCCATATTTGAGAATGGTGATCCGCTCGGGGCCGAAGCCGCCGGCAAAGCCGCTAAACTCGGCCGGATCGTAGCCGCCATTGCGCAGTACATTCGGATGAACCATGCCACACCCGCCGATCTCCAGCCAGCCACTGTACTTGCAGATTCGGCAGCCCTTGCCACTGCACAGAAAGCACGAAACATCCATCTCGGCGCTTGGCTCGGTGAATGGAAAATACGAGGGCCGCAGCCGCACCTTGGTGCCAGGGCCGAATAGCCGCTCGGCCATCGCGCCCAGCGTGCCCTTCATGTCGGCGAGCGTGATGTTGCGCCCGACCGCCAAAAATTCGAACTGGCTGAACTGCACCTCCGAGCGATACGAGACCTGCTCGTTGCGATAGCACTTGCCCGGCAGCACTACGCGGATCGGCTCTGGCGCATAGCGGCGCATGGCGTGAATCTGCCCAGCAGAGGTATGCGTGCGCAATACCACTGGCTCCGTGCCGGGCGGCGTCTCGACATAGAACGTGTCCTGCATGTCGCGCGCTGGGTGGTCGGGCGGAAAGTTCAGCAGGCCGTAGTTCAGCTCGTCGGTCTCGACCTCGGGGCTTTCCCAGATTTGGAACCCCATGTCGCCAAAAATGTCGAAAATCTCGCGCAGCGTCTGGTTGACCGGGTGGATGCGCCCGACCTCTGGCTGCCGCCCTGGCATGGTGATATCGACCTGGTCGGCCTCAAAGGCGTTTAGTTGGTCGCCGTAGCGCACACGGGCCTCACGATCTGCCAGCGCGGCCTCCAAGGCCTCGCGAGCGGCATTGAAGGCCTGGCCTGCGGCGGGGCGTTGCTCGGCGGCAATCGCGCCCAGGCTGCGACTGAGCTGCGTCAGTTGGCCCTTCTTGCCCAAATACACGGTCTTCCACTCGGCCAGCCGCTCTGCGCCCTCGGCCTCGGCCAACGCCGACAGCGCCTGTTTTTGTAACGCGCTCAAATCATCTGCGATCGCCATGCATTTCTCCTACGGCGTGCGAGGGCTGCAAGCCCTCTGAAATTCCATCTTTTACGGCGTGGTATAGTCACACAAAGAAAAACACACAAAAAAGCCACGCGCTCGCAGGGACGAGGCGTGACCCGTGATACCACCCTGATTTGGCGACCACGCACAGCGCGGCCAGCCCTCACAGCCCAATAACGGCGGGCAACCGGAAACGACTACTAGGGAAGGGCTGAGGGCTAAGGACTAAGGGCTGATGTCCTGACTTCAGCCCTTGGCCCTCAGCCCTTAGCCCTCGCTCCCGTTCCCCGTTCGGCTCGGAAGGGAATTTCGGCGGGTTTCCCCGGCGGTGGCTCGCAGCCTATGGCCACCGCTCTCTGGACGCTTCCGCCCGCCTACTTGCTTCGTCATAGCCAAATCTTTACTGTTGAGCGCCCATTATACCCCAAAATAAAGAACTGCAAGAACATCGCGAATTTCGCGTCTCGCATTCCCGGCGCTTCAGCGCCGGGCTATTGGGTTCCGCGGTTCCGCAGTTCTGCGGTTCCGCAGTTTTCTGTTCTGCGGTTCTCTGTTCTCGCGTCTCGCATTCGCGGCGCTGAAGCGCCGGGCTATTGGGTTCCGCGGTTCTGCGGTTCTCTGTTCTCTGTTCTTTGTTCTCTGTTCTCTGTTCTCTGTTCTCTGTTCTCTGTTCTCATCCCCCCCGCCCAGTCGTGCGTTGGCGGAGCGCTTCGAATAGAATCACGCTGCCCGCAACACCTGCATTGAGCGATTCGGCCGTGCCGCGCATGGGGATGCTGACTTGGCGTGTGGCATAGGCCGCCGCCTCGTCGCTCAGGCCGTTGGCCTCGTTGCTGATGATCAGTGCGCTGGGCTGACGCCAGTCGGCCGCGTAGTAGGGCATAGTTGCCCCAGCCACGCTGGCGTAGATGTGATCGACCGCCGCGCACGCCTGACCAATTTCGTGCCACTCCATGTCCTGTGTGATCGACAGCCGGAAGTGCGCGCCCATGCCCGCCCGCACCACCTTTGGGCTGTACACATCGGTAGTGCCGCGCGCGCACAGCACCTGCACCACGCCGCAGGCCTCGGCGCTGCGCAGCAGTGTGCCAAGGTTGCCTGGATCCTGCACCACATCTAGCGCCAGCACGATACCCCGTTGGCTCGGCAGCACCTGCGGCCAGCTAGCCAGCGCCACCACGCCTTGCGGCTGCACCGTCTCAGCGGCGGCGGCAATCACAGTCGGGGTTGCTGCAATGCTGTGTGGGAGCGCCTGGAGCCTGGTCAGCAGCGCCGTGCCAACCTCGGTGGTAGCTAGCTGCTCAGGCGCGTACAGCACTAACCTCAGGTTGGCTTCACTGGCGAGCGCGTCGGCTACAAGCCGCACCCCTTCAAGCACAAAGAGTTGCTCGCTGCGGCGTAGCTTGCGGTCGCCTGCCAAGGCGCGGATGTTCTTGACATGCGCATTTGTGGTGCTCGTGATCATAAATAACCCGCGAAAATAGGTAGGGGCACGATGTATCGTGCCCCTACCTATTTTCACGATCTATCGTGCGTCGTCGCTGTCCCTGTACTGTGTCGTCTAGGCGGCGATTGCGCGCTGCACCTGATCGACCATGCCCTTGAACGCCTGCGGGTCGCGCACGGCGATGTCAGCCAGCATCTTGCGGTCGACCGTAATGTTGGCATGCTTTAGGCCATTCATAAAGCGGCTGTAGCTCATGCCGTGCAACCGCGCAGCGGCATTGATACGGGTGATCCACAGGCGGCGAAAATCACGCTTACGGTTGCGACGGTCACGGTAGGCATACGAAAGCGCCTTCATGATCGTCTCACGGGCTACCTTGACGCGGCGACTGCGGCTACCCTGGTAGCCCTTGGCCTCTTTGAGCAACTTATTGTGGCGTTTGCGAACCATCACGCCACGTTTCACGCGAGCCATATGCTTACACTCCTAGCAATGATACAACTGTGTCAGTCAACGAACTAGCCGTATGGTAGCGCCTGGCGTACCATACGTTCCTCTGTCTTATCAACTGGCTTCAGCTTATCGAGTTGCTGGAGCAGCCGAGTAGCCTTGCGGCGGCGAAAGTGACCGCGGCGGCCCTGCTGATGCATGAGCTTGCCGGTACCAGTCAGCTTAAAGCGCTTTGAGGCGCCCTTGTGGGTCTTCATCTTCGGCATGGAACTTAAACCTCAGTTTCTTGATTTGAACTGGCTGGCTCAGCGGCAGGCGCGGCCTGCTGCGGGCGTTCAGCATGTACACGAACTAGCTCGGCGGCAGGCGCGTCCTGCTGAGAGATTTCAACATTTGAACCAGCTGGTTCTGCGGCAGGCGCGGCCTGCTGCGGAATCTCCACATCTGAGGTAGCTGATTCCACGGCAGGCGCGGCCTGCTGCGGGCGCTCAACCGGCTCTCGTGGTGCGCGCTCGCGCTTCTCCTGCTGCGCCTTGGCCTTAGCGCCAGGTGCTAGCGTCAGTGAGAGCACCTTGCCCTCCATAAGTGGGCGCTGCTCGATGATAGCAATATCGCGCAAGTTTTCCGCGATCCGCTCAAGAATCTCACGCCCAATCTCTTGATGGAAGATTTCACGACCACGGAAGCGCAAATTAAATTTGACTTTGTCGCCTTCGATCAAAAAGCGCCGTGCTTGAGAAGTCTTCACATCGATATCGTGCGTGTCAGTTTTCGGTTCAAGCCGAATCTGCTTGATTTCGACCTGCTTCTGATTCTTTCGCGCCTCGCGCTCCTTTTTGGTCTGCTCGTAGCGGTACTTCCCGTGATCCATAAGGCGACACACCGGCGGCACCGCGTTCGGCGCGACCTCCACAAGGTCGAGCCCCCGCTCCTCTGCCATGGTCAGTGCATCTCGAATCTGGACAATCCCAACCTGGTTGTTGTCCTCGTCGATGAGACGCACTTCACGCGCGCGGATGCGGTTATTGATGCGAAGACGGTCTCTGATCGCTGCGCTCCTTCTTTGCAAAGCCAACACAACACAACGCCCCCATATATCGGGGACGGTCGAATACGCAGTATAACATGTGATGTAGCAGGCGTCAACTTGTTTTTAGGGGCTGGGGCTAGGAGCTAGGAGCTAGGGGCTGGGGGCTGGGGGCATTGTCCAGCTGGCTGTTCCGTTACGCCTAGCCCCCAGCCCCCAAATCCCAGCCCCTAGCTCTGGTTCTTCCCCAACAGCCACAACCCGGCCACGATCAGCAGTGCGGGAAATAGCAGTTTGCCGATCAGCGCGCCGATTGGCAGGAGATGTGTCAGCAGAAACAGCACGCCAACAACAAGCAATGCGTAGGCCAGCATGCGGTTGCGCTGCGGGTTGGTCGCTGCGCTGCCACTCGGCGGCGTCACATTGTTGATCGGAATCTCGTCCTCGCCGCCGACTGGCTCGCCGGTCATAAGATCAAAGCGCGGTCGCCGTGAGGCGCTCCCGTGAGCTACATACACCTGATTGCTCGCGTCCTCTGGCTCCTGGGGCATGATCGCCCAAAGAATCGGATAGAGAATGACGCCGATGCCTGTGAAAGCCCCAGCGATAAACACTAATCGTACAAAAACAGGGTCGATCGCAAGATAACGCGCTATACCGCCCGCGACACCGCCGAGCATATGCTCGCTGCGGCTGCGCAGTAGTCGTTGGGTTGGTTCATACATAAGAATCTCCTCGCTGGTTTGCGGCGCTACAGGCCGCTGGTATTCTGTTGTTAAGACGGCTGAACGGCGCAGGTTGTTGCAGCGCTTGTTGTTTGGCGCTTGAATCACTGTGCTATAATAATTGCGCAGTCCGTCCTAGCGCGGAGAACGCAGCTTCTATGTCACTCTACCTTCCAACTGGAACATCGCCGCTGATTAATGGTGCCCTGGCCCGTATCGAGCGGCGTTTGCCGCAGCCCGGCGAGGTGCTGGTTCGCCAGGGCCAGCGGGTCGAGCCAGAGGAAATTGTCGCGCGCGCCTATCTGCCGGCCAGCCCGCAGGTGCTGAATGTCGCGCGCGCCCTTTCGATCCCACCAGCCAGCGTCGAGCGGGCGCTCAAAAAAGAGGTTGGTAATAAAGTCGCTCAGGGCGAAATCTTTGCCCGCTCGAGTCCGCTGTTTGGCCGCACCTACAGCGCGCCAATCGCTGGTATCATCACCGCTGTCGATGCCGAGACGGGCTATGTGACGCTTACGCCTGACCCAGTGACGTATGAGCTACAGGCGACCGTGCGCGGCATTGTGATGGAGGTGCTGCCAGGGCGGGGCGTGCGAATCGAAACGCCGGCTGCGCAGGTCTATGGTGTGTTTGGCTTCGGCCCCGATCGCTCCGGCGTGCTGCATTTGGTGGTCACTGATCCCTCCGAGCAGATCGAGGCCGATAAGATCACTGCGAAGTACGCCTACTCGATTTTGATCGGCGGCAGTGGCGTAAGTGCCAATGCCCTGCGCCGCGCGGTCAAAGAGCAGGTGCGTGGCGTGATTGTTGGCAGCATCGAAGCCGAGGAGCTGACGACATTCCTCGATTGGTCGTCGGCCAATGGTTGGCGGGTTGGCATTGGCGGCTGGCAGATGCTGGCGGCAAACCCACATGTCCGTCATGATATCACGCTCGTTGTCACCGAGGGCTTTGGCGCTCGGCCTATGTCGGCGGCGCTGTTCGAGAAATTGGCCGCCCATGATCGCCAGGAAGCCTTGATTGAGGGAACAACGCGGCTGCGCTTTCCGCTCACGCGCCCGCGTGTGGTGATTCCGCTTTCGGCGCGCACCCCTGGGCTGCAACTTGAGCCGCCCCAACCGCGTGTGCGCCCCGGCGCACAAGTGCGGCTGCTCGATGGCGAACACCTTGGGCTGGTCGGAATGGTGCGTGCGGTTTCAGCAGCACCACGCCGCCTGAGTTCGCGGGTGCGCGCGCATGCTGTCGATGTTACGCTTGAGGACGGCTCGACCATCCTGGTGCCAATTTCCGCCGTCGAGGCGCTTACATAGCGAGCTAGGGGCCACCGCCAATGTATCCATCCGCATCACAGCCGAACATACGACCACGCGGTGTCGATAGCACTGCGGCCCGGGTGCTTGTCGTCGATGACGAACAGTATATGTGCGATGTCTGCTCGCGCACGCTCCAGCGCAGCGGCTATGAAGTTGTCACCACGAACTCTCCCGACACGGCAGTTCAGTTGCTGCACGGGGACACGCGTTTCGATCTACTGCTGACCGACATCAAAATGCCGTCGATGAGTGGCCTCGATCTTGCGCGTGTGGCCCGCGAGCGCGACCCAGCGATTGCAATCATTATTATGACTGGTTTCGCCTCACAGGAGAACCTACAGCTCTCAGTGCAGCGCGGCGTGGCCGATTTTCTCCAGAAGCCATTCGAAGTTGAGCACCTGCGTATTGCCGTCGATCAGGCGCTCGATAAGCGTAGTATCGTCCAGGATAATCTGCGCCTGCGCGCGCTTGGGCAAATCCTGGCGAACAGTGCGACGCTCAATAGCACACTCGATCTTCAGGAGCTTGGCGGCACGCTGTTGCGGCTAACTATGGAGCAGAGCGGCTGCCGAGTTGGCTTTGTGTTCGTTCAGGCTGGCGACACCGTGATTCCATCATCGGACACAGCAGAGTTGCTTTCCGCTGGGCGCGATCTTGTTCAGCACGCCATGACGCAGCCCGCCGCAGTTGAGGTGTATGATCAGGCGCTTTGTCGGATCGACGGGGCCGAGCTGCGCTATGGCTTTGCGTTGGCGCTACACGCGCAGCGCGAGGTGAGCGGCGTGCTGCTGCTGTGCGACGATCTGCCAGCCACGCTACGCACTGGTGTACCAGAGGAGATCGCGCTGCTGGCCAGCCACGCCGGGGCCGCGCTTCGCAACGCAACCCTGTACAGCCAGCTGAACGAAGCCTACGCCCACTTACAGGAACTCGACCGGCTCAAAAGCGAATTTATTGCGATCGCCTCACACGAGCTGCGCACGCCGCTTTCGGTCGTGCTGGGCTACTCGCTGATGCTGCGTGGCCAGGCACCCAACGATGTGTTCAGCGAGTATGTGTCACGGGTGCTGGAGAACGCGCAGCGCATTCGTCATATTGTCGACGATATGGTCAGCCTGCGCCACCTCGACACCGGCGAGTCTCGTCCAGCCTTCGAACCGGTCACGCTGCAACATATCGTGCGCCACGCCTATGATCAGATGCTGTTGATCGCCGCTGAACGCCGCCAGCAGATGACGCTTGAGCTGCCTGAACAGCCGATCGAGCTTGAGACTGATTCGGAAAAGCTTCAGCTCATTCTTGGCCACCTGATTGCCAATGCTGTACGATTCACGCCGGAGGCGGGCCTGATCACGCTGCGCGCGATGCAGCGGCCGGCTGGGGCTTTACTGAATATCAAGGGCGAGGCCGTTGCCGCTGAAAGCCGTGTTCCCTGGGCGATCTTCGAGGTGCAGGATTCCGGCATTGGCATCCCCGAACGCGAGCAGTCGCGTATTTTCGAGCGGTTCTACCAGGTTGCTGAGTCACTCACCCGCGATCACGGGGGGATTGGCCTGGGGCTTGCGATTGTGCGCGAGCTGACTGCTGCACTCGGTGGAGTGATCTGGGTTATCTCGCAGGAGGGTGTGGGCAGCACATTCACGCTTGCGCTGCCGTGCCGCCCGGCCTAACGTGTGGGCTTGGGGCGCAGCCCCAAACAATAACCCTTTCTCTTTCTGCTTGTGAATCAGGTAGAATTGCTAGCATAGCTGTGAGAAGATATCTCGTTTGCGGTTGGGGAAAGGCGGGACGAATGGCCCATCGACTGATTATTGTGCCTGGTGAAAATGAAACGTTGCGGGCGTTGCCAGCCCTACTTCCCGCCGACATCACAGCGCAGGTGCTGGAAAGTGCTAATGATGCGCTGTGGGAAGTACGGAATACTTCCCCTGAAGTGGTGATTGCCGATGTCGATCTGCCTGGCATGAGTGGGCTGGACTTGGCGGAGATTCTGCCAGCGTTTGGCCTGCCAACCCGGGTTATTTTGTGTAGCCGCCAGCCTGACCCGCGCGGCGCGCAGCAGGCGCAAAGTCATGGCGTTTACCAGTATCTGGATGGCCCTGTCTCGGCGGAGCAGCTGAATCAGGCGCTGCGTGCGGCAATACAGGCTGGCCCTGTGCAACCGCCAGTGCCCGATCCGGAGCCAGTGCCAGTTGTCGAGCCGCCCAAGCCGGTTGAACCCGCCCGCCCTGCGCCACGCCCGCCTGCGCCCGAACGGCCGCAGCGTGCTTTAGACCCGGCTCTCACGCCAGTTCGCCCGGCGGCAGTCGC
>JACMIM010000002.1 GCA_014381165.1 Roseiflexaceae bacterium | reverse complement strand
GGCCGCCACCGCGCCATACAGTGCCAGCAGCCGCGCCTCGATCTCCTCGTGCAGGGTCGGTCGCTCGTCAAGCGCGTCCACGAGGTCGTCCTCGGCCATCATCTCGTCGTCGGCCAAGGCCACGCTTTCGAGTTCAGTTGTTTCGGCCAGGTCGTCGGCAAGGCCGGGCAGTTCGTCCACTTCGTCGGCCCAGGCTGGCTCCGGCGCAAGCGGGTCGTGCTCCTGCTTGCCAACCGCAGCGACCAGTTCGTTCAGTTCACCAAACAGCTCGGCGTGCAGCAGCGCGCGCAGTGGTTGGTGGATGGGCCGCAGAAACGTCTCCTGAATCGCCTCTTCGACACTCGGCACGCCGCGCCCGCTCAAGTAGTTCGCCAAGTCGCGGTAGGAATGCTGCGCGTCGTCCTGCACCTGGCGGAAGTCCAGAAACACCTGGCAGCGGTACGCGCCAAGTTCGACATACAAGCCCCGCTCGATCAGCTCGCGGCTGGGCCGGATGAACTCCAGGCCAGCGGTATGATCACGGAAGATCGTGAACTCGTCGCCGCCGTGCAGTTCCAGCCCCTCGCCAAGCGTCTTCTGGCGCAGCGCGCGCTCGCCATCCTCGCGGGCCATGTAGGCCGCCGAGCTGCGAATCCAGCCGCGCACCGTGCCGTAGGCATTGTGATACACCACCAGGCCGCGCTCCTCGCCATGGCGGTTCGAGTAGGCATAGACATTCTCGTTCACGCCGCCGTCGGTGGTGGCGAAATCGTACAGCAGGAAGTGATCGACATTGGCGAACAGGTAGCGCTTGTGGGTCAGCGGGAAAATCTCGCGCTCGTGCCGCTCGATCAAGTATTGGTCGGGCGATTCGTGGAAGTAAGCGCGTTGGTACTCCATGCCATACTTCTCGGCGTAGCCCTCGATCTGGCCGTGGCCGAACATGGGCAGCCCCGGCAGCGTCAGCATGACCGTCAGCACGCCAAAATACTTGTCGCCCTTGCCGAACTGCTCGACCGCAGCCTTTTCGTCGGGGTTATTCATGAAATTGACATAGCGCTTGAGAATCTCGGGGTCGAACTCAAGCGTGTTCTTCATGAGCATGCGGTACTTGGCATTTTCCTCGTCGCGCAGCAGGTGCATAAAGGCCGAATTGTACACGCGGTGCATGCCCAGCGTGCGCACGAAATAACTTTCCATCAGCCAAAAGGCCTCGGCCAGCAGCAGTGTGTCGGGGGCTTCCACGGCGGCCCGGTCGACCACCTCGCGCCAGAACTCCTGCGGCATCAGCTGGTCGAACTGCGCCTTGCTCATGGCGAAGTCGGCGCGCGAGGCGATGTCGCCGCCGGTGCCCGGCTCGGGGAACCACAGCCGCTGAAAGTGCTTTTTGGCCAGGGTCATGGCCGCATCGAAGCGGATAATCGGGAACTGCCGCGCCACATGCAAAATGGTCTGGATGATCTGCTCGCGCACCTCCGGGTTGAGGTAATTGAGTTGCGCGGTATCATTCCAGGGCATCGAAGTGCCATCGTTGCCGTGATAGATGTAGCTGGCCTGGCCGCTGGCCTGGTCGACCCGTTTGAACACCACGGCGGCGTCGGTCTTAGTGAAGTAGTGATCTTCCAGGTAGATGCCGGCCCGGTCGTCATGCGAAAGGTTCGGCCCCTCGAACGTGTAGGCTGGAAAGGGTGGGAAGTCGCTCTGGACAAAGAAATCGGGCCGCTCGACCACCCAGCGCCCGTCGATGCCCACATGGTTCGGCACCATGTCGGAGGCCAACCGGATGCCGCGCTGCCAGGCCCGCTGGCGCAAATCGTCGCAGGCCGCCTCGCCGCCAAGTGCTGCGGCGATCTGGTAATCGTACAGCGAGTAGGCCGAGGCCACGGCGTCGGTGTTACCCATCATCTGCTTGATGCGTTTCGATGCCTCGCTGCGCTCCCACAGGCCGATCAGCCACAGCCCGGTAATGCCCCAGCTCCTGTAGCGGTCGAGTTCCTCGTCGGGAATATCGGCCAGCGTTCTGATCGGGCGGTCGTACTGCTTGGAAAGCTGATCGAGCCAGACATAGGCATTTTTCGCGATCATCACCACACGCGGCATCCACTCGCGGTCGAGCGTGAAGTTCTCTGGCGCGTCCACACTCGGGTCATGGCGAAAATCCGGGATCGGCAGCGAGGCCGAATCGAAGCCGCCAAAGAACAGTGGCTTCTCTTCCTCATGAATCATATCCAGGCTGCCCAGCACCCTGTAGACATAACGTCCAAGCACAGCGCCCCAGCTCTGGCGCACATAGTCGAGCTGGCCTTCCAGCGAATGCGGGTGCGCGCGGATGGGGGCCAGCAGCAGATCGAGCAGGGTTTGACCGCTGCTGATCGCGGTGCCAGCGCCGACTGGCGAGCCGTCGTCGCCGCCACCGCCGCCGGGGCCGAGCCGCAACTGGCCTGCGAAGAAGGCTGGCAGCGCGGCGGTGACTTGTGCATAGGTGGTATCGCGCTCAAGCGCCGCATCGTCGAACAGCTCCTGAAATGGCGTGAAAGCCGGGTTGCTGTTTTCCAGCCACAGCAGCAGCAACTCCTCCATGAGCAGTTCGCGGTTGGGCATGCCCTCGGTCGCGCCGGCGAGATACTCGTCAATCGTTTGCTCGCGCTTGTAGACGGCCAGTGGCGGAAATTCGCCGACAAAGCGGCGCAACATGGCGTCAACTGCTTCCGCGCCGACCTGGGCGCTGAACGCACTAAGCATGTCGGCCAGCAGCGCGGGGTTCTTGGTTTGGCGGTACCAGCGCACCAAGTGGTGGGCGACCTCGTGAATCAGGCCGAGCGCATTGATCTGGCTGGCGCGAATGGCCTGCTCGGGAAAGCTGACCAAGTCGCGGCGCGCGTTCATCTTCTGCGCGAAGACGCGGGCGGCGTGAAAATTGGCAAAAATGACCTCGCCATTGGTGGCAAACAAAAAATCATCGAACTGGTAGCGGTCGCGCGCGAACCGGGAAACATGAAACTCTTGAAACAGTGCGTTCATCGTCATTCCCCTCACAACAATCGGCGGATGAGCACGCGGCGGCCTGCGCCAGGGCATGCTCTAGCTGCTTGTTCACAGAAAATACGGCAGGAAGCTGCCGCCTTAAGGCGTGCGGAGGAATGCCGCACGATCTTGCACCTGCACCAATCGCTCGCTTGTGCTATAATTCAATATATGAAATTGACAGCACAAATCAAGCTGCAACCAACGAACGAACAGGCCACTGCGCTGACACGCACGTTGCGTGCGGCCAATGCAGCGTGTGATTTCATTAGCGCCGTAGCTTGGAACACGCACACGTTCGGCAAGTTTGCGTTGCAGAAGTTGTGCTATCAGGACGTGCGCGCTCAGTTTGGCTTGTCGGCGCAAATGACCGTGCGGGCGCTGGCAAAAGTGGGCGATGCGTACAAACTCGACAAGAAAGCCCAACGCACGTTTCGCCCACTCGCGAGTATCGCCTACGATGATCGTATCCTCTCGTTT
Organism: Roseiflexaceae bacterium; assembly: GCA_014381165.1. Taxonomy (GTDB): domain Bacteria; phylum Chloroflexota; class Chloroflexia; order Chloroflexales; family Roseiflexaceae; genus JACMIM01. The sequence continues at coordinate 1,023 of JACMIM010000002.1, read as the reverse complement.
AACCTGAACGAGTTGTCGGTATCGCTGTGGACACTTGATAGGCGACAGACGATCCCGTTCGTTTGCGGCGAACGCCAGCGCGCGATGCTTGCGACTCGGCAAGGTGAAAGTGATCTGCTTTTCCACCGTGGCATGTGGTATTTGCTGGTCACGTGCGAAGTACAGGAATTGCCGCCGCAGGATGTTGACGACGTGCTTGGAATCGATCTTGGCGTTACCAATATCGCGACCGATAGTGACGGCACCATCTACAGTGGTCGTACCGTCAAGGGTGTGCGCTACCGCCATCGTCGGCTCAGGAACAAGCTCCAAAAGAAAGGCACGTTGTCGGCCAAGCGCCGCTTGCGTACACTGTCGGGACAAGAGGCTCGTTTTGCGAAGGATGTGAACCATGTGATCAGCAAACAGATAGTATCGGCTGCCGAACACACGCAGCGTGCGATTGCCCTTGAAGACTTGAAGGGCATCCGCACGCGGATCAGGGCTAGCAGGCAGCAGCGCACGATACTCCATAGCTGGTCGTTCTTTCAACTGCGCTCCTTCCTTTCGTATAAAGCACAACGGGCAGGCATTCCCGTTGTATCGGTCGATCCGCGTAATACGTCGCGCACCTGTCCTGCGTGTGGGCATATCGCCAAAGCAAACCGCCCCAATCAATCTCGTTTCACATGCGTTCAGTGTGGCTGCGCTGGTCATGCTGATACAATCGCTGCTGGGAACATTCGTGTTCTGGGCAGGGCTGCGGTCATACAGCCATACGTCTCGGATGGTGGAGCCACGTCACCAGCGCCAGAGACAAGCCGCCGCCTTGAGGCGTGCGGTCTATGACAACTCGTGCCAGCGCGCCGGTGTTTCTATTGATATTGTACACGAGTCGGCGAATGGCGTTGTGGCGTCCGCAAGGAATAGCATGTCTGAACATATCGAATCCATCGTGCGCGAGCTGGTCGATTCGCGGCGCGTCCCCGGCCTGGCGCTGGCCGTGCAGCGCGGCGTGGGGCCGGTCGAGCGCGTGGTGAGATC